>DAINOB010000007.1:0-21970 GCA_036735585.1 Cytophagales bacterium
ACCTATCGGGAGCTTCTTTGTTTTGAAGAAAAAGCATCCTCCCAAGCTTAGCCTAAAAGGTATTAACTTGCAGCGTGATTTCGATTAACAACATTTCATTTCATTTTGGTGGCCGAACCCTGTACGATGAGGCTAGTTTACACATCAAACCAAAATCCCGAATAGGCCTAATAGGGCAAAATGGCACCGGTAAATCTACCCTTCTACGCATGATCAATGGAGAGTATAAAGTAGATGGCGGTGAGATCAGCATGTCCAATGATGTTACCATTGGATTTCTCAATCAAGACTTGCTTTCATACGAGTCCAATGAAAGTATCGTACATGTTGCCATGATGGCATTTGAGGAAGCCCTGAAAATTCAATCAGAATTGGAGCAGGTACTTCAAAAAATGGAAACGGAATATAGCGATGCCTTACTTGACAAAATGACCCGCCTTCAAGAAAGATTTGAAGCTCTAGACGGATATACCATTCAATCCAAAGCAGAAGAAATTTTAGAAGGTTTGGGCTTTAGCACCACACAGCTGCAGATGCCATTACGCAATTTTTCAGGAGGATGGCGAATGCGTGTGATGTTGGCAAAGTTGCTGCTGCAGAAACCATCTCTGTTGATGTTGGATGAACCTACCAACCACCTTGATTTGCCTTCCATACAATGGGTAGAAAATTACCTTCAAAGCTATGAAGGTGCCATTATTGCAGTATCGCATGACCGCTATTTCCTAGATAATGTGGTCACATCTATTGTAGAGGTATCAAGTCAAAACCTCAATCTATATTCTGGCAATTATTCTTTCTATGAGGAAGAAAAAGCCATGCGTTCAGAGATTCAGAAAAGTGCATTTGAAAATCAACAAGCTAAAATACGTCAGACAGAGCGGTTTATAGAACGATTCAAAGCCAAAGCCTCAAAGGCAAGACAGGTACAATCACGTGTAAAGTCTCTAGAGCGAATGGACTTAGTGGATGATGTGATAGACGAAACCGCCAGAATCAATTTCAAATTCAATTTTAAAACCCAGCCGGGGAGGCATATCATCCACCTTCATGACATCAGTAAAGCCTATGGTGATCTACAAATTTTAAACAAGGCTTCAGCCCGAATAGAACGTGGTGACAAAATAGCCTTAATAGGAGCCAATGGTCGCGGTAAGTCTACCCTATTAAGAATAATCGCAGGCACAGAAAAGGCTGAGGGTAAAATAGAACCGGGCCACAATGTACGCACCACCTTTTATGCACAGCACCAGTTGGAATCGCTAGACCTTAAGGCAGATATGCTGGAAGAATTGCGTAGCTCTGGAACGGACAAAAGCGAAATGGAATTACGCGGAATTTTGGGCTGCTTCTTATTTTCTAATGATGATGTATTTAAGAAAATAAAAGTTTTGTCAGGAGGGGAAAAATCTAGAGTAGCTCTGGCGAAAGTTCTGATATCAGAAGCCAACTTTCTGCTGCTGGATGAACCTACCAACCATCTTGATTATGTGTCGGTAAATATTCTCATTCAAACTCTGCAACAATATGAAGGCACTTATCTCGTTGTTTCGCACGATAGACACTTCGTAAGTCATGTAGCCAACAAAATTTGGTATATAGAAGATATGCAGATCAAAGAATATCCAGGCAGTTACGATGAATATGAAACATGGCAACAAGAAAGGGTCAGAAACAATAAACAAGGAATAGCAGTATCGGTTCCTAAAAAACAAGAACATCAGCAACAGCCTCCTACTGAAAAGCAGCAAGATGCCCAAGATTTGAAAAAAGCAAAATCTGCCTTGGATAAATTAGAAAAGGAGATTGAAACGCTAGAGCAAGAAATTAAAACTCTTGAAAAGGCATTTAACTCCAATCACCAGGAAAAAGAGAAGCTGGAAGCCAATACACAGTCCCACAAAACCTTAAGCGAAAAGCTGAATGCACTACATAAAGCTTGGGAAAAGCAAGCCGAAGTAGTGATGGAGCTGGAAACACGTTAACCTTAGCGGAATGTATACACTTCTTTTGATACCTATACTTTGGATTGCACAATGGTTTGCACCCACACCAGCAAAGCCTTCAGGTAAAAAGTTGTTGTTGGAAGACTTTAATTATGAGCCGGGTATTCGCACGGTGTTATTCTATCCTGAGCGTGAAAATGCCAACACCGATGTAACAACACCTCCCATCATTGCGCTTGGAAACACGACCCCGTTAGTCTTAGAATTTGATGAATTAGGCACAGATTATCATAATTACTATTTTAAAATCGTGCATTGCAATTTTGATTGGACCAAATCTGTAATGGCAGACATGGAGTTTTTATTTGAATACAATGAATACCTAACTGACAATTATATCCTATCATCGGCTACCAGAGTGCCCTACATTCATTACAGATTAGTGTTGCCAAATGTCAAGTTAAGTGGCAATTATGTGGTAAAAGTGTACCGTGAAAGCGATGAAAGTGATTTGGTGCTTACGCGCAGGTTTATGGTGTATTCCAACAGAGTAAGTATAGCTACCAACATCAACTTTTCGGGCGTGGTGCGACACAGAGACGAAGATCAGCAACTGGATATGACCATCAACTACAGAGGGCTCAATATCTTCAATCCTCGTGATGAAGTAAAGGTGATTTTAAGGCAAAACTTCAGAAACGAAACTGCCAAACAGCTAAAACCACTGTACATCAATGAATCGGATATGACGTTGGATTACAACTATTTCAATGGTGAAAATACATTTCCCGGAGGCAACGAATTCCGCACTTTCGATATCCGTGCGGCTCGATCGCTTGGCCTTAATGTAGCTCAAGTGGACATTACACAGCCGCAACCTATTGCCATATTAAATGATGACTTGCCAAGAGCACGAGAGCCCTACACTCAGCTACCAGATATCAATGGCAATTATGTGATCGAAAACATTGAATCGAAAGGAAACAACTATGACCCCGATTATTTTTGGGTAACCTTCAGTTTATTGGCTGAACAACCTTATGAAGGAGGTGTATTTGTATATGGCGGTCTTAGTGAATGGAGGAAAACTCTAAGATTCAGAATGGTATATTATCCAGAAACAAAGAAATATAGCACCACTGTACAATTGAAACAAGGCTATTACAACTACTATTATCTACTAGAGACTTACCCCAGAGATGAAAGAAAAGAGCATAATATTGAGGGCAACTTTAGTTTGACCAATAACAATTACGAAGTTTTCGTGTATACCAGATTTATCGGTATGCGTAATGACGAGCTTATTGGCTACCGTTTTATCAATCACCTAGGTAGGGACTAAGCCTGCCTAGCTGGTATTTGAATACTTTCAGTTTGTTTAATAAGAGTCGCAGTTGGTGCTAAGGAGGCTTCTGCTAAGTCTAACATGCCGAATCCTCTTCCTGTTACCGCACCTATACCCTGAGCCAATACAAAGCGATGTACTTCAGGGTCGGCCCATAGTTCGAAAGGAAATGTATACCCCCGTACCTCCAACTTCTTGCCTTGTATGATCAAAGGATAAATGCGAGAAAACTTCTTTTCTTCTATACGAATACGCTCTAAATAATTTTGATCAGGAACCAATTCAAATCGAGTGAAATTTTCCATTTCTCTGCTGCTGTACCGACCAGTGGCCACCATTCGTCTGAGGGTGGCATGATAGATAAGGTCTGAAAATTCATCTTCCTGAGGAGACACAAATCGTTTATGCGTGAGTTCCTCCCCTGGAGATTGTATTACAATTGGAGAAATGGCTAGATATTTCCTTTGTTCAGAGGCTAAAGGCTCCTGCTCTTGCTCGGCAAACTCAGGAATCAAGAGTAAGTTGCCTATAGATAAGTGAGGCAAAAGAAATATTTTGTCTAAAAGTTCGGCAATCAATGGTTCATTGCCAGATGCAAAAACTATAGTTACCCTACTTGAAAAGTATTGTAAGCCTAGTTTGCTCACTTTAGTCTGGCCTTTGATACCAGAAAAGCATAGGCATTGTTCGATTAAATCAGAGCTAGCGGAATCCGACAACAATTCATTCACCTTATCAAAAATTAAATATTGATGGTGAAACGGGACTACAGCCCCCCTATTTTGCAGCGAAAAAATAACTCTTACCCTCACGACCTTTTCTTTTATTTGTTTTTAACATTGTGCACCTAGTATTGTTCAGGTGCTACTGAAAAAAAGCAGGAAAAGCGAAAATAAGTTCATGGAACTCCTGCATGAGAATTACCTTTGCAAATCACTATTTGCGCAAGCGACCAAAAGATTTAATTGGAACCGAAACTTAAAACAGTAAAACGAAGGTTAGGCAGCTATCCTTCCCTCACGGTGGTACTGAGCATCACCCTTTCTCTAATTGTATTTGCGCTTTTTGGATTAATCGTATCACATGGCACCCAATTGTCAAGAAAAATACAAGAGCAGGTGGAGATTCAGGTTTACATTTCTTCCAACATTTCAGATCTGGAGAGAAATAAAATTATTAAAAATCTAAGCCTAGAGCCTTTTGTTGAGCAGTCTGTAGGGTCCAATGCAGTTCAATTGATAAGCAAAGAAGCCGCAGCAAAGCAATTTATAGAAGATACAGGAGAGGATTTTATGAGTTTTCTTGGAGAAAACCCCTTGAAGGACGTGCTGGTGGTCAGAATCATCCCAGCCTTTGCGGATACTACCAATCTTTCGCTCATTCGTCAAAAATTGATGATTATGCCTGGAATCCATGATGTGAGTTACATCGCTGGACTTACGGAAAAGATCAACCAAAACATCCTAAGAATTGGCCTTGTGCTTGTGGGGTTCGCCATTTTGTTAATCATTTCTTCCATCCTCTTGATCAACAATACTATCAAATTGGCCATGTTTTCTCAGCGATTTTTAATAAGAAGTATGCAATTGGTTGGTGCTACCCGGTGGTACATTCAACAACCTTTTCTATGGCGGGCGGCATGGTATGGATTTATTTCCGCACTTATAGCGCTGGCGGTAGTGCAAAGTGTAAGACTCTATGCGTATGAACGCATACCAGAGCTGGCAGAGCTACAAAATTTACAATATGAATTGATTTTAGCTGGAATTGTGATTGCAGCAGGGTTAGTACTGAGTACAATCAGCTCTTTTTTTGCTACTTCCAAGTATCTCCACTTATCTTTGGACGATCTCTATTAAAGAATGTTATGAATAATGAAGAAAGATTCGCCTTTGGCAAAATGAACTACATCATCATGGTTGCAGGTTTGGTGCTCCTGTCGGTTGGGTATATTGTGATGTCTTTAGACCAAGAAGAATTTGGCTTTGGCTTTTTAGGAATCACCTTAGGGCCTATCATCTTATTGGTAGGGTTTATTGTTGAGATATTTGCCATCTTTTACAAGCCGAAAAAGTAATCCATGTCTTTGTGGGAAGCATTGCTGCTGGGCTTGATTCAGGGCCTCACCGAATTTTTGCCTGTATCCAGTAGCGGTCACATAGAATTGGGCAAAGCCATTTTGGGTGTTGAAATTAAAGAGGATTTACTGTTCACTGTTTTACTTCATTTGGCCACCGCACTCAGCACACTAGTGGTTTTTAGATCACAAATATCAGCGCTATTCCTTGATCTTTTGAAACCTAAAAGGTCCGAAAAGAAAACATACATTTCTTATCTAATTATTTCTATGGTTCCTGTTGGTGTCGTAGGTCTTCTATTTGAAAACCAAATCGAAACTTTTTTCAATGGAAATATATTGTTGGTAGGCTGCATGTTGATAGTGACCTCAGGTTTGCTATGGTTTGCCTCCAGAGCAGAAGTGCGCACCGGAGATTTGGGATATGGAAAAGTACTCATCATAGGTTTGGCACAGGCCGTGGCAATTCTTCCAGGTATTTCACGATCGGGGGCTACGATCAGCACAGGGCTATTGCTCGGTATTCGTAGAGAAACAGTGGCTCAATTTTCATTTCTCATGGTGTTGGCCCCAATTCTGGGAGCGAGCTTGCTCAAAGTGAAAGACTATTTGGGAGCAGAGACGGCTGATAGCCAATTGCCTTGGGTCTCGATTGCAGTAGGCTTTATTGCAGCATTTATATCCGGCTATCTAGCCTGCAAATGGATGATCACACTCGTTCAAAAAGGAAAACTTGGTTATTTCGCTCTGTATTGCCTTTTAGCAGGGGCAGTGGCAGTACTTTCTGCTATTCTATGATATCATGAAGTCAGGAGAGCTTAATGGGACCATCTTACTCATAGATAAACCTAGAGATTGGAGCTCTTTTGACGTGGTCAAAAAACTACGTTGGGCTGCTCCCAAGCGCAAAGCTGGGCATGCAGGCACTCTAGATCCCTTGGCTACTGGTTTGCTCATTGTGTGTACTGGAGATTACACCAAGAAAATATCAGGTATTCAAGATTTGCCAAAAACCTATACAGGAGTTATTCAGTTTGGAGCTACTACCCCCTCTTACGATGCAGAAACGCCTATTGAATCAAATCCAGAAGTCAATGAATATTCATTTGAAAATGTAATGCAACATGCTTCAGCTTTTATTGGACTCATTGAGCAGATACCTCCTGCATATTCTGCTGTTTTGATCAATGGCACAAGGGCTTACAAACTGGCAAGAAGAGGAGAAGAAGTAAATCCAGAGCCGAGAAAAGTGACCATTTATGATTTCAAATTGTCTTGTATTCAATGGCCTGAAGTATCATTTGAGGTGCATTGCAGCAAAGGTACCTACATTAGAAGCCTGGCACATGATCTAGGACAAGCAGTGGGTTGCGGTGCATATCTTAAAGCCTTGAGAAGAACTAAAATTGGTGATTACAGCGTAGAAGATGCACTGAGCCCACAAGAAATGAACGAAAAGTTGAATAGTGATGCAGGTTTATCAAAATCCTGAGGCTTTTGCGCATCATTGTGCTACTGCAGCTACCATAGGCACTTTTGATGGAGTTCATGTAGGACATCAAAAAATCATCAACAGATTGGTAGAACAGTCTAAAAAAATAGACTTAGAATCACTTATACTTACTTTTTGGCCACATCCTCGTCAAGTATTGCAGCCTGACCTCCCGCCTTTACCCTTGCTTTTTACTTTGGAAGAAAAACTTGAGGCTTTTGAGAAATTAGGAGTTCATCATGTGGTAATTGCTCAATTCAACAAGGCATTTGCCTCTCAATCTGCGGAGCATTTTGTCAAAAATGTGCTTCTAGCTTCTTTAAATGTAAAGCATTTGATTATTGGCTATGATCATAAGTTTGGAAACAAACGTGAAGGAGATTTGAAATTTCTCGAAGCCAACAGCGCCAGTTTTGGATTTGAAGTAGAAGAGATTCCCCCTAAAGATATTGATGACATAGCGGTAAGCAGTACCAAAATACGTCAAGCCCTGCTCTCCGGAGAGATTGACCTTGCCAACTCCTATATTGGTAGGCCGTACAGTTTTAAAGCTATCGTAAAAGCTGGCGATCGATTGGGCCGAACAATAGGGTTTCCTACAGCCAATCTCTCCATCCCAGAACCCTTAAAGTTAATTCCAAAAACTGGAGTCTATGCAGTGAAAGCACTATGGCAAGATAAGGCCATCCTAGGTATGCTCAACATCGGTCATAGACCCACTGTAGGAGGCAAAGAATTAAGATTAGAAGTTCATCTCTTGGATTTTAATCAAGATATTTACCATCAAGAACTCCAAGTATCTTTGCTTTATCGATTAAGAGAAGAGCGCAAATTTGAGAATCTTGAAGAACTGAAAATTCAGCTAGAAATTGACAAAAAGGAAATCTCTAAACTTTTATAAAAATATAAAACCCTTACCATGAGTAGAAAAGTATTCAAAAACGCAGAAGAAGCCATTTTTGATATTAAAGATGGCGACACATTGATGTTGGGAGGTTTTGGCTTGTGTGGCATACCTGAAAATTCAATTTCTGCTTTGCTCAAAAAAGGAGTCAAACAGCTTACTTGTATCTCAAATAATGCTGGTGTAGATAATTTTGGAATCGGGTTGCTGCTTCAAACCAAGCAAGTAAAAAAAATGATTAGCTCCTATGTGGGCGAAAATGAAGAGTTTGAACGACAGCTTTTGCAAGGAGAATTAGAGGTAGAACTCATTCCTCAGGGCACTCTGGCCACGCGTTGTATGGCAGCAGGTTATGGAATGCCGGCAGTTTTTCTACCAGCTGGAGTGGGCACTGAGGTGGCAGAAGGTAAAGAAACACGAGAATTTAATGGCAAAACCTATCTGCTAGAGTACGCTTTCCATGCAGATTTTGCCTTAGTAAAGGCTTGGAAAGGGGATACTATGGGAAATCTTGTTTTTAAAGGGACAGCACGTAATTTCAATCCTATGATGGCTATGGCCGGCAAAATCACCATAGCAGAGGTAGAACACCTTGAGCAAGCAGGAGCACTGGATCCAAATGAAATCCAAGTGCCCGGTATCTATGTACATCGAATTTTTCAGGGGACTAAATATGAAAAACGAATTGAACAACGAACTGTACAGCCTAAACCAAGTCTATAATTTTCCTCTATTTGATTAACAACAACACACATCATCACTTAAAGCCTATCAACCATGCTTGATAAATTCGGTATCGCAAAAAGAATCGCACAGGAACTTCAGGATGGATTTTATGTCAATCTTGGTATAGGTATTCCTACGCTGGTAGCCAACTATATCCCTAAAGGAATTCAGGTAACCTTACAGTCAGAAAATGGGCTCTTGGGTATGGGCCCTTTCCCCTACGAAGGAGAAGAAGATGCCGACATCATCAATGCGGGAAAGCAGACGGTGACCACCCTGCCTGGGTCCAGTTTTTTTGATTCTGCTTTAAGTTTTGGAATGATTCGCTCTGGGAAGGTAGATCTCACGGTATTGGGCGCCATGGAGGTTGCCGAAAATGGAGATATCGCCAATTGGAAAATTCCTGGCAAAATGGTAAAAGGAATGGGTGGAGCTATGGATCTAGTAGCCTCAGCTAAAAACATTATAGTGGCCATGCAGCATGTAAATAAAGCTGGTGAATCAAAATTGTTAACTCAATGTACTCTACCCATTACCGGCTTGAAGTGTGTAAAAAAGATTGTTACCGAATTGGCAGTCTTAGATGTTGTACAAGGTGTAGGGTTTGTGCTTCGGGAGCGGGCTCCTGGGGTGTCCATTGAGCAAATTAAAAACGCCACTGCTGGAAAGTTGATCATAGAGGGTGATATTCCTGAAATGAAGATAAATTGAGATTAACAATTGAAATTGTCTAAATTGAGTTTAAAGACACCATACACAATGAAACACTTATACCTTTCTCTAATCGGCCTACTGATTGTAGGTTTTCTTACAGACTGTCGAAAAAAAGATCCAAATGCCCCCGATTGTGATCCAGGTGCTAGCTCCGCTGGGTTTAATTTGCTTTCAATTAACCAAGATATCGCCCTAGGTGCGCAAGTAGAAGCTGAAATACTCAACAATCCTGCAACATATCCCATTTTAGATTCCGCTTCTAATGTGCAGGCCTATGACTACCTGTACAATATGAGAGATCAAATCTTGAACAGTGGAAGAGTGAGAAATAAAGACCGCTTTGCATGGAAACTTAGAATTATAAATGATAATTCCACATTGAATGCCTTCTGTACTCCTGGTGGATATATTTACTTTTATACAGGCTTGATCAAATTTCTAGACAATCCTGCACACTTGGCTGGTGTATTAGGACATGAAATAGCACACGCAGATCTTCGCCATAGTACTGAAGCACTTACCAGACAATATTCAATTGCTATTTTATTGGAAGTAATAGCTGGCAATAACCAAGGTACTTTAACTCAAATTGCAACTGGACTTTTAAATCTTAGCTACAGCCGTGCAGATGAAAAGCAAGCAGACGAATATAGTGTCCGATATTTATGCCCAACTATTCATACTTCAAATGGGGCTTCAGGATTTTTCGAGAAACTGATTGCTACTGGAAATAATTGTACAAGTGAATTTTTCAGTACACACCCATGTCCCGACAATAGGGTGCAAGAGATCAATAATTTGTCATCTTGCTTATCATGCAGCAGTAACCTATCTCCTGATATTGTCGCATACAACCAGTTTAAAGCACAATTGCCTTAAACCTTCATTCTGATTTATTGGCTAAAGGAGTTTCAAGTCTGTAGAGTTTTACCTCTGCTTCGCTGAATAATTCTTCAGTATTAGTAAACTTCTTAGGTTCGCAATGGCTATTACCATACTGCTTTAAGTAATTAATGGTACGTTCGTTTCTAAGCACCACCACTTCTCCATTTATCTGGATGAGCGTGTCACAGAAGCTTTTAAACTGAATATCCGTAGGAGTTTCAAAATCAAAATAAAAGTCGGCTTGCATTGCCAGACGTTCATCGCAAACTACAGTTAAAGGTGTGTCAAGTGTTTTAATCAATTCAAAGGCTGCCTTTTCCGCATAATAGTCTCTTGGGTGACGTTTGATCATGCCATATAGAGGATGCAACAGGGTAAGCACAAGCAATAAGGACCAAACTAATTCTCTAGGAAAACACCATTTACTGAAATATTGAAAATAAAATATGGCCGCAAAAACAAGATACACAACAGCAATTTTTTCGTGACTATCGACAATATCTATGAGGGCCGCAATAGTAAAAAGTATAGCGTACCGTATTTGCCAATAAGGGCTTACAACTGCATGCTTAAGACTAAATGCTGCAAGTATGGCCATACCTGGGAGTATGGGGAAAAACATCCTAGGGTTTAGGGGAATGGGATTGTAATATTTAAAAGAGGTGGTCATGAACCAGAATACCAGTAATCCTGAAATAGTGTACACCCAAGCAACAGATTCTACATTATCACGAGTATAAATAAGGCAACGCCAGCCTCTCACCAGTTTTGGAACAGCCAAAATGACCACTGCCGCCATCCCTGATTCACAGAGCATCAAAAATGGCTCATAGGTAAGTCTTGATAATACCTTCCACCATGGCTTGTCATAGTAGCTCAAATGATCTATATAATGGTTTTGCTGAACAGAGTCTATCAAGAAGAAATAATCACCAGTGGCGAAATAGTAATAATTAAAAAGAGCGAATACAGAAACCAAAGAGATAAAGACAAAGATCAAATGCCTTTTAAGGTCCTTTTCTTTGCGCAGGCGCGTAACAATCCACCATACTAAAAAAGGTCCTATGTAAATGACAGTTTCTTTTGTAAGCAAGGATGCAAAAAAGGCCAAGGCAGGCAATACGCTGTACCAAGGGTTCATATGTCTGGTTTTCCATAACAGCATCACACCCAAGATCATAAAAAGAGTATCAGTTGTGTCAGGATACACTTTGTTAGAAAAGTAAATGATGTAGTATTCTGTGCCAAAAAACCACACAGCTGCCAAGGCTGCAAACCTAGACCTGCGGTAGGTAAAATGATAAATGACAAATAATGTACAAACCGTTGCCATTAGAGGCCACACAGTAGCACTGAATTCACTCAAACCAAATATTTTGAGCATCAAGGCCACAGGCAATAAAAGGCCAAAGCGATGATTGTGTATGTCAAAATTTAATTCAAAAGTGCCAACTGCCAATTGATGAGCATACCTCAAATAATTGATATCGTCATAAAAATAGAAGCCGTCAAAAGTAAAAACAGCAAAAATTACCGTGAATAATGAAATCAACCATAGTACCCAAGCGGGCCTATTGAGTAATTGCAGTTCATTTACCCACCGTGAAGTAGTAGTTGTAAGCTGATCGATGAATTGCTGCATGTACATGGCCTTGGGTTTGGCCTAAAAGACTTTATTTGCATGCAAGTTACTATGAATAGCTTCTATCTACCAGAAATATTGCAAGAAGGTATAGTGGAGGGTCCGGAAGCCCACCATGCTTTACATGTATTAAGGCTTAAAAAAGGCAATTCCATCCGCTTGCATAATGGAGAGGGATCTATTGCACAGGCATTGATAATGGATCAATCTAAGCACAGTTTCCGATATCAACTTACTGGCATCCAGACTATTGACTCCCCTCCTCTACCTCAAATTACTATTGCTGTAGCACCCGTAAAGTCAAATGACAGACTGGAATTTATGGTAGAAAAACTTACCGAGCTGGGGGCCTACACCATAGCATGGATAGAAACACAGAGAACGGAAAGAAAAAAAATCAATCCCGAAAAGATAAAAGCATGGACAATCGCAGCCATGAAGCAATCCCACCGTTATTTTTTACCTAGACTGGAGTATTACAAAAGCCTTCAAAGCTTCCTAACGTCTGACACTTCACAGTTCAAATGGGTGGCATCTTTACAATCACATATTTTTGACTCCCCAGCAATAAGTCAACATTCATCCATTTCAATCATCATAGGGCCTGAAGGAGACCTTACACCTGAGGAGTATCAAATGATTGCCCAACATCAAATACAAGCTGTCAGCCTAGGTGATCACGTCCTACGCACAGAGACCGCGGCCATAGCTTCACTACTTAAAGCCCAGTTTTTTGCTTCTCAATCCTAGAGACACTATTTTTACAGTATGTTGAAAGTCTGTCAATTCGTCCTTATGCTGTCTTTGATGGCAGTTTCTTTCTGTGATCTTCATGCGCAACAGTACACTTTCAAAATTGCTAAACTTAAGTATAATGGCGGTGGTGATTGGTATGCTAATAAAACAGCTCTCCCCAATTTGATTTCATTTTTTAACAAGCAGATGAAATCTCAAGTGTCTGCTGAGGAAGATATAGTAGAGGTAGGAAGTAGAGAACTATTTTCTTATCCCTATGTGTACATGACAGGGCATGGTAATGTAGTATTCAGCAACGAGGAGGCCGAAAATCTTCGTCAGTATCTTCTTTCGGGTGGTTTTCTTCACATAGATGACAATTACGGACTGGATAAATTTATAAGGCCTGAAATGAAAAAAGTTTTTCCTGAATTAGAGTTCGTAGAATTGCCGTTCTCTCATCCTATTTTTCAAAAGCCATTCCCATTTCCAAACGGTTTGCCTAAGGTACATGAACATGAAGGAAAAGCTCCGCAAGCGTTTGCCTTGCTACATAAAGGTCGATTGATTTGCCTTTATACCTATGAATGTGACCTTGGTAATGGATGGGAAGACCAAGTAATCTATAATAACCCAGAAGAAATAAGGCAGCAAGCACTAAAAATGGGAGCTAACATTCTAACCTTTTCTCTTGCTGGCAGCATGGTGAAGTAAGGTTAAAGTAACCAAGACCATAGGCTTACAAAAAGTATGGCAATCAGTGGGCCTATCAAAAACATCTCTAGCCCACCTTTTCTAAAATCTTTTTGATCTAAATAGCCAGTTGCAAATGCTATAGCGTTTGAAGGTGTAGAAACTGGAAGTAGAAGCGCACAAGAACAACTGAGTGCGGTTACTAAGGGAATAACAACTCCAAAACCGCCTCCAAATCCCACTCCCAAAGGTATCAATATGGCTGCTGCAGCAGTATTGCTCATAAAATTAGATAAGACTACCGATAGAAGCCCAAAGATTGGTACCAGTAAAACGGAAGGCACACTGCTCTTTGAGATTGTTGCAAGAACAATATCCGCTAAGCCCACATTGACTATGGCTATCCCAAGCGCCAAACCACCTGCTACCAACATAAGCGTATCCCATGGCAAAGTTCTCACGTGCTCAGCCTGAATTACTTGCAATAGGGTAAGTAAAACAATGGGAATGGCAGATGTAGCTGCAACAGGTATTTGATGTAGAGGTTCTGTAAGCCACATGCTCACAGTAACTACCAAGGTAAAAATCACTGCCCCCTTTTGAAAACTGGGGACATTGCTGGCAGGATTGATTTCTGGTTGATAGACTCCTATTGCCAGCTTTTTTAAATTATATCGTCTAACTAAAAATTGCCAAAATATATAAACGCAAAGCAATGACGTGGGCACTCCAAAAATCATCCACTCCACAAAGGTTATGTGTTTGCCTTGTTCTTGTAAAGCCCCAATTGCAATAGCATTAGGACTACTTCCTATAATTGTACCCATTCCTCCTAGCGTAGCGGCAGCAGGGATACCTATAAGCAAAGCTTTAGAAAAAGCTGATTTTTTACCTAATTGATGAATTAATGGAAAGACCGCACCAATCATCATCGCAGTTGTGGCTGTGTTTGACATAATCATGCTTCCCAAGGATGTAGTCAACATTAAACCAAAAAGTAGCTTGTAAGGCTTAGTGCCAAACCATTTTATCGATAACTGAAACAATGCATAGTCAAGGGCTACCAACCGCATAGCCTCTGCTAAAAAAAAACCTCCTAATAAAAGCCATATGACATTGCTTGTCCAAGTACCAAGATATAAATCCCTTGAACCTTGTTGCAAAGGCAAAATAAAATCTGTTCCGAAACCAAAAAGTAGTGCAGCAATAATAAATATACCGACAGCAAAAGGTGGAATAGCTTCAGAAATCCATAGTCCAATGGATAATATGCTTAAGAAAAAAACAAAATTTATTTCTGGCGAATATTCTAATCCATTGAAGATATATGTTAGAATAAACGCCAATATAAAATTGCCAGTAAAGGTAGAGGTGTTAAATATCCACCCGAGCTTTAACGATCTGTAGATTGATACTGCTGCATTTCTAGAATCGTTGTAGGTCATCTTATCAAAATTTGAAATTCACCTTCCTCCCAAAACCTGTATCTAAATACGAATATGGCTTTTTCCTATTACTTCCAATTTATATTTCTAGGCTTTTTACAAAAATATAGTAATTCTGTTAATAGTCTAATTCTAAAAAACATGTCTTCGGCTGTATTTAGAAATATTGCCCAAATTAAATTAAAACTTAAGATAGAATATATTCTAAACTCCTCCTTTGAACATAAGATTAAAGCAAATAGTGAATTGAAAGATACTTTAGAGCGTATTAGCCTATACGCCTAGTATTACCTTTATTCACTCTGCCTACAGCCTTAACTGCCTTTGTTACTGATAAATAGCGAACTGCTCTATTGGAGACCTATTCCTCAACGGATTTTTAAGCTTGAAGGCTCAAACTTTCTAGCAGAAAATAATCCTGATTGAAAATATAATGAGGACAGCAAAAAAGAATTCCTTATTCTAAGAAATACAGGTTATAAATACGGTACCAACCTAAATCTTTTCAAAAAAAACCATTTTATGAGAGGCCTAAAACGAAAAAAGTAAATGAAATAGCTTATCTAACAAAGTAAGAGCACCACTCGCGAGAATCATGGGGTTGGTTTATTTGATTAATAATGACAATCAATCATTAGAAGAGAAAAGCAGTTTTTTAAACCATGTTGTAGATTCTGCGAAAGAGCTGGATTCCATCATTCACGGGATAGTTTACAAAGCTGACTCAACAGATTTTAAAAAGCTCAGCCATTAGGTATGATTGAAAATCAAGCTTAGACGATTATCTTTGCACTCCAATTTGCGCAGGTGGTGGAATTGGTAGACACGCTACTTTGAGGGGGTAGTGCCGTTATGGTGTGGGGGTTCGAGTCCCCCTCTGCGCACAGAAATTTATAAAATTTAATATAAAAAAAGAGGTCGGATATTCGACCTCTTTTTTGTTAACCTCCAAAATCATCAAACCTGACATTCTCAGGAGGCACTCCCATATCATCTAGCATCTTGAGCACTGCAGCGTTCATCAAAGGAGGACCGCACAGATAATATTCAATCTCTTCTGGGTCAGCATGTTTACTTAAATAATTGTCATACAACACTTTGTGTATAAACCCAACATAGCCATCGCCATTACTTTCCAGACTGTCTTTTACCTGCCAATTGTCTTCTAGAAGTGGCTCAGATAAACCAATATGGAATTTAAAATTCGGGAATTCATTCTCAATGTTGCGGAAATGATCTACATAGAAAAGTTCTTTTTTACTTCTTCCACCATACCAATAGCTAACTTTCCTATTGCTTTTCTCAGTGTGGAATAGATGGAAAATTTGCGCTCTCAGAGGGGCCATTCCAGCTCCACCTCCTATGTAAACCATCTCTCTCTGGGTCTGATTTATTTTGAATTCACCATAAGGACCTGATATGGTTACCTTGTCTCCAGGTTTTCTAGAGAATACATAAGAGGAACAAATCCCAGGATTTACATCCATCCACTTATTGTTTACTCTGTCCCAAGGTGGGGTGGCTATCCTAATATTCAACATCACAATGTTTCCTTCTGCAGGATGGTTTGCCATAGAATAAGCTCGGAAGATAGGCTCATCATTTTTCATTTTGAGATCCCACAATTTGAATTTATCCCAATCGCCCTTGAATACATCCTGAGAAGTATGGCCCAACTCAGGGTGTGGAGCTATCTCCATATCCTTGAAATCAACAGTGATTGCCGGAACATCTATCTGAATATATCCACCAGCTTCAAAGTGAAGATTCTCCCCTGGAGGTAGTTTAACCACGAATTCCTTGATAAAGGTAGACACGTTGTAATTAGATACTACTTCACATTCCCATTTCTTGATACCGAATATTTCTTCGTGTATATGGATGCGCATGTCATTCTTTACCTTCACCTGGCAAGATAAACGAACATTGTCTTGCTGTTCCGCTCTTGTTAAATGTCCTATTTCGGTGGGT
This sequence comes from Cytophagales bacterium, assembly GCA_036735585.1. GTDB lineage: Bacteria > Bacteroidota > Bacteroidia > Cytophagales > JAIYAX01 > JAIYAX01. The sequence continues at coordinate 16,576 of DAINOB010000007.1, forward strand.
AAAACGTCTCCTCCTCCTTCTAAAATTTGGCATTTACACATAGCACAAGTACCCCCTCCTCCACAAGCCGAAGGCAAAAATAACTTTTGATTTGATAGGGTGGTGAGCAAGGTGCTTCCTGCTGGTACTACAATTGGATTGCTGTCGTCATCGTTGATAACAATTCTTACATCTCCAGTATTTACAAGCTTGGCTTGAGCGAAAAGTAGTAAGAGAACCAATAATAAAATTACAACTGTGAATGCTGCAATTGAAGATATAACTACCATATACTTAAAATTGATGTTGAATGAATAATAGTTGATGCAAATATAACGTTGGATGGCATATCCGCTATGGAAATTGTAGAGTTCTTTAAAGGAACATTATCACGCTTAAAAAAGTTGGCGGCAAACTCGATTAATTATCAAGCAAGGTCAGCAAATCAAAAATCCTCTTAGGCAACTCTCTCCGATCAACAATAAAATCTAGAAAACCATGCTCCAATACGAATTCTGCACTTTGGAATCCTTTTGGTAGGTCTTTGCCTATGGTTTCCCTGATTACCCTAGGGCCAGCAAAACCTATTAATGCTCCAGGCTCAGCGATGTTAAAATCACCTAGCATAGCAAAAGATGCTGTAACACCACCAGTAGTAGGATCTGTCATCAATGAAATATAAGGCACTTTGTCCTTGGCCAATTCAGCTAGCCTAGCGGAAGTTTTGGCCATTTGCATTAATGAAAAACCCGCCTCCATCATTCGTGCGCCCCCACTTTTAGAAATTACTAGTATAGGGGTTTTTGTCTTTCTAGCGTGATCGATTGCCCTTGCTATTTTCTCACCTACTACCGAACCCATGGAGCCACCAATAAAGCTGAAATCCATACAAGCAATCACTAAGGGCTTTCCATTTAATTCACCGTAAGCAGTTCGTACGGCATCCTTAAGTCCTGATTTCTTCTGCGACTGAACCACTCTTGAGGGATACTCTATGGAGTCTACAAAATTCAATGGATCCCCACTTTGCATGTCTGCATCCATTTCCGTGAACTTATTATTGTCAAAAATAAGCTCAAAGTACTCCTCTGACCCTATTCTAGCATGATAAGAGCAAGACATACATACATAGCTATTGTCTCTATGCTCTCTCGTATGTGTTACTGCCTTGCACTCTGGACATTTGTACCACAATCCATCAGGTACGTCCTTCTTCTGTTCAGTTGGGGTATTGATACCCGTACTGCTTCTCTTAAACCATGATGACATTCCTGCTTTGTTACTTATTGAATGAAAGAAATAAACTAGGCAATGGTGACGGTGGCGTCTGCATAGACATCCTGTACAGCATTCAATAAAGCAATACCATCCTTCATAGGTTTCTGAAACGCTTTTCTGCCAGATATCAGACCCATCCCACCTGCTCTTTTGTTAATTACCGCTGTTCTCACTGCATCGGATAAATCAGTGGTTCCTTTTGATTCACCACCAGAATTGATCAATCCAATTCTTCCCATGTAGCAATTAGCCACCTGATATCTACAAAGATCAATAGGATGCTCAGAGGTAAGTTCAGTATATATTTTTTCATCCAGCTTACCATAGCTGCTTCCTCCAGTATTCAATGCTTTGTATCCACCATTATTTTCAGGTAGCTTTTGTTTAATAATATCTGCCTGTATAGTGACACCTAAATGATTGGCTTGGCCTGTTAAATCTGCTGATACGTGGTAGTCTTTGCCATCTTTTTTGAAAGCATTGTTTCTCAAATAACACCATAGTATTGTTGCCATTCCCAAATCATGCGCACGCTCGAATGCTCTTGAAACTTCTTCTATCTGCTTAGAGGCACCTTCAGATCCGAAATAAATGGTAGCTCCCACAGCTACAGCACCCATATTCCAAGCATCCTCTACAGAACCATACATAATTTGGTCTGCCTTATTTGGATAGGTCAGAAGCTCACTATGATTGATCTTCACTATAAATGGGATTTTATGAGCATACTTTCTAGAAAGCAATGCCAAGCCACCATAAGTAGAGGCCACAGCATTACATCCGCCCTCAATCGCAAGCTCAATGATTTTTTCAGGGTCGAAATAAATAGGATTCTTCGCAAATGAAGCTCCAGCACTGTGTTCTATTCCTTGATCTACAGGCAGAATAGAAAGGTATCCTGTCTTAGCCAACCTGCCATGATCAAATAAAGCTTGTAGGCTTCTGAGGACTTGAGGATTTCTATTTGATTGAGCAAATATCCTATCTACACTGTCCGGTCCTGGCAAGTGCAAATTGGATTTGTTGAAAGTTTGAGATGTAAAAGCGAGAAGATTTTCTGCTTCAGATCCTAATACGTCAGTGATTGTTGATTTAGTCATCTGTCTGCACAAATTGTATACATGAAAAGAATGGAGGCAAATATAGATATATTTCCTCGCCCTGATAGCCTAGGACTTCACACGGGCTGAAATGCTTTGGGATATTCTAGCCGTTATGGTTATGATTTGATAAGGTGTGGCTATTTTTGAGCAAATGGTTTTACGTTAACATGGAGATACCTGAGGAGCATATCAAAAGACTTACAATTCAGGAGTGGGCTATTGAAGACCGGCCCAGAGAAAAACTTATGCAACATGGGCAAAGATCATTAAGCGATGCAGAACTAATGGCCATCCTTTTAGGAACGGGAACAAGGGAGCTTACTGCAGTAGATTTAGGTAAGTTGATATTAGCAGAAGCTGGAAATGACTTACATACTTTGGCTAAAATGTCCTTAAAAGAGTTAATGCGTGTAAAAGGTATAGGTGAAGCCAAAGCCATTACCATTGCCGCTGCGATGGAACTAGGTAGAAGGAGAAAAGAAGCAGATACACCGAAAGAAATCATATTAAATTCCTCAAAAGCACTTTACAATGCCATATCGCCAGACTTACTGGATCAAAGTATTGAGGAATTTTGGTTGCTATTGCTTAATAACAAACTGCAACTTCAACGTAAGATCCTTATCAGCAAAGGAGGAGTTACTGCTACCTTGGTTGATCCTAAAGTTGTTTTTCAGAAAGCACTAGAGTATCAATGTCCTTCTATGGCGGTGGTGCACAATCACCCCAGTGGCTCTCTAAGTCCTAGCGCTGCCGATGATAAGCTCACTCAAAAACTAAAGCAAGGCTGCAATATCTTAGATATCACCTTGATAGATCATTTGATATTTACTGACAAAGGCTATTATAGCTATGCGGATGAGGGACGACTTTAACTTGCACGATGGGAATTAAAAGAAACCACATCATCATATTTATCATTGTAGCTGCCTGCTCCTACTTCATCTTTGAGTTATTCTTAGAGAACAATGAAAAAAAGTATGCAGATGAAATTCTTAAAATGAGGGCTGAAAAGGACATTTATTTTCAATCTTCCGAGGAAAGCCCCGTTAAAAATATAAAAGACTTTACAGGCTTAAGTTATTTCTTAGTCAATCCATCCTTCCGTTTTCAAGGCACTTACCAAAAAGACTCTTCGACTGATAAAGAAATTACCGTAAGAATGTCAGATGGAGTAAATGAGAAATTTGTTCACTCTGGGAATATTCTATTTGAAAAAGATAAAATCAGGTACGAACTCATTTCATTTAAAAATCCTGATGATCCTGTTACCAACCGTCTTTTTGTTCCTTTCCTAGACAATACTTCAGGAGAATCTACTTATGGAGGCGGAAGATATTTAGATCTTAATTTAAATGGAGAAAAAGTGATTATTGATTTCAATCTTGCCTACCATCCCTATTGTTTATACAGTCCAAACTACATTTGCCCCATTCCTCCTTCTGAAAATCAATTACCCTTTGCGGTAACCGCTGGGGAAAAATTACCCTGAGGTTGGCTTTTTCCCTAATTTTGTTCCTTACACAAGTGTAACATGCGCATTTCTTACCACTGGCTTAAAGATTTTATACCCAATATCCCCTCCCCTGAAGAAGTATCAACACTACTAACTTCTTGTGGTCTAGAAGTAGAATCTCTCGAACCCTTTGAAAGTATACGAGGAAGCCTTGAGGGTTTGGTAGTAGGCCGTGTACTCACCTGTGAGAAGCATCCTAATGCCGACAAAATCAAACTTACAACTGTTGATGTTGGTCATTCTACTCTTCCGATTGTTTGCGGTGCTGCCAATGTTGCAGAAGGTCAATATGTAATTGTGGCCCTGGCAGGAGCAAAATTATTTCCCACACAAGGTGAGCCTTTTGTGATTCAAAAATCAAAAATAAGAGGAGAGGTTTCAGAAGGGATGATTTGCGCTGAAGACGAAATTGGACTAGGGGATTCTCACAGTGGAATCATTGTCTTAGATAAAGAGTATCCAGTAGGCACACCTGCAGCTAATATCTTTGAGCCTTACCAAGATTTTGTCTTTGAAATAGGGCTTACCCCAAATCGAGGAGATGCGGCTTCACACTTAGGCGTTGCTTATGACTTGGCTGCTTTATTGGGTCAAAAACTTGAATTGCCCGTTTTTCAAAATATCCCATCAGTTACCCAATTATTACCGCTAGAGATTGAAATAGAAAACCCTGCTTGGTGCCCAAGGTATTGTGGATTGGTATTGGATAATATTACAGTACAGCCATCCCCCACCCCAATTTCAAACAGGCTTAAGGCCATTGGGATTTCACCCATCAACAATATAGTAGATATCACCAATTATATACTTCATGGCTATGGACAGCCAATGCATGCTTTTGATTATGAAGCTATAGCAGGTCAAAAAGTGATCATTGGGAAATCAAATAAGCAAACTTCCTCACTCAAAACATTAGATGGGGTAGAGAGAAAAATCCATAGAGAGGATCTCCTTATTAAAAATGAATTGGAGCCAATGTGCTTTGCTGGAGTGTTTGGAGGGGAAGCTTCAGGTGTTTCATCCAGTACCAAACGTGTTTTTTTTGAAAGCGCATGCTTTAACCCAACTGAGGTAAGAAAAACTTCTCAAAGACATGGGCTAAAAACGGATGCTTCTTTTAGATTTGAACGCGGTACAGATATAGAATTCCCACCTTTAGCCTTACATGCAGCTTACAGTTTACTTTTCAAAAGCTCCCCAGATATAAACGTATCTTCGTTTGCTGATAAATATCCTCAGACACTACCTCCAAGGGTAATTGAGATCAATCTCAAAAGAATTAACCGCTTGTTGGGTGTTGAAATTCCGCAGCAAAGAGCATTAGAGATTCTGCATAACCTTCACTTGGAGTGTATTGAACAAAATTTTCCACTCATTAAGGTCCAAATTCCCTACAGAAGAACTGACTTAATTCAGGAAGCAGATATCGCGGAGGAACTGTTGCGGATATTCGGATTCGATCAGATTCCTTTATCTGCTCATAATGGAACTGCCTTTCTCTCAGATTTTGGCAAAAAAT
>DAINOB010000008.1:0-21870 GCA_036735585.1 Cytophagales bacterium
ATTGCATTTTTCATGTGGGCATCCATTTGAGCAAAGGTAAGAGAAAAGCCATCTGGGATAAAAATGGGATCATAACCAAAACCATCTTCCCCAACAGGCACTTGCCCTATTGTGCCATTTACTCTTCCCTCGAAAAAGTAAGCAGCCTCATTGCGAATAAGACAAATGACACATATAAAATAGGCCTCCCTGTTTTCTACGTTTTTCATTGATTCCAACAGCTTCTTAACATTGGCTTTATCATTTTTTTCTGGTCCTGCATATCGAGCTGAGTAAACTCCAGGTGCGCCTTCTAAATAGGGTACTACCAGTCCGCTATCATCAGCCAAACTGTTTATTTTATATTGCTTTGCTACATACCAGGCTTTTTGATAAGCATTATCTTTAAAAGTATTCCCGGTCTCTTCAAGCTCCTGAAAGCACCCAATATCTTTCAATGACACTACTTCCAAGGTGGATGGAAGTAGAGAACGTAATTCCTTAATCTTATGCTCGTTGTTGCTCGCCAAACATAATCTCTCATTCATAGTTTTTAGCTTTTAAGGGTGCTATTTAAGTAATTCCGTCATCTGAGTGAGGAGTGCACTAGAAATAAATTTAGAGGTTGATTTGTAGGAAATAATATTCCTCTATATTTGCACCTCATTTTCTGTGGACGAGCTCCATTAAAGAAAGTTTAGAACTAAAATATGGCAGTAAAAATCAGATTGGCCCGCAGAGGCCGCAAAAAATTGGCTCTATTCGATATAGTAGTAGCAGATGCAAGAGCTCCACGTGATGGACGATTCATTGAAAAAATAGGTCTTTACAATCCAAATACCAATCCAGCCACTATCGAAATGGCTGATGATAGAGCTTTCCAATGGGTAATGAATGGCGCACAGCCAACTGATACCGTAAAGGCAATGCTTTCTTACAGAGGTATTCTGTTAAAGAAACACCTTCAAATTGGAGTAATTAAAGGTGCTTTCAGTCAGGAAGAAGCCGATAAAAAATTCGAAGATTGGAAGTCTACCAAAGTAGGCAAGATCACAGGGAAGGTAGATATGCTTGCGAAGAAGAAAGCCGATGAAGCTCAAGCAAGGTTTGAAGCTGAAACCAAGATTAAGGAAAATAGGGCTGAGGTATTGCGTAAAAAGAGAGAGGAAGAAATTGCAGCAATAGAAGCAGCCAATGCTCCAGCTGTGGCTGAAACGGAAACCGCTACTCCAGAAAATAGCGCAGATGCGGAGCCTTCAATGGCAGCAGAAACCACACAGCCTGTGGCAGAAACAGAACAATCAGAAGCGTCAACAGAAGCAACGGAACCTACAGCAGCAACAGAACAGCCTTCAGAAGAAGAAAAGAAGGCAGATGCTACACCTGCTACTGAGGGAACCACTGAAGCCGTTTAAATCCGATGAATACTCCTTCCGAGCCTCTATTTGAGCTAGGCAGGGTAAGAAAAATACACGGATTGCATGGATCCTTGGTGTTAAGCGTTTTCAAATTCGCACTTCCAACTTTAGAGAAAATAGAAACTATTTATATGGAACTTGGGTCTTCCCGGGTTCCATTTTTTATTGAGGAGATTTCATCCTTGAAGGAAGACTTTCTAGTGACTTTAAGAGGGGTGAATGATGCTGAAAAGGCAAAACACCTAGTGGGAGCTAAGTTATTTGCAGACCAAGATTTACTTTCCGTAAAGGACCCCCATTCATTTTATCCTTTTGAAATTATTGGATTCATGGCCAAGGATGTTCATTTTGGCGAATTAGGTCCAGTTTTGAAAGTAGAAGAGAGCCCAGGCCAAGACCTTTTGGTGATTCTTAAAGATTCCAAAGAAGTCCTAGTGCCTATAGTTTCACATTTTATTACTTCGGTTGATCGTGATTCCAAAGTGATATTGCTTGACCTGCCTGAAGGTTTGATTGACCTGTATTTGAATGACACCCCATGAGAATTGACATTATCACCTGTTTGCCTCAAATGCTAGATAGCTTTTTGGGTCACAGCATTGTTCAGCGCTCAATAGATAAAGGGTTGGTTCAATTGGAGATTCATGATCTAAGAGAATTTGCAATTGGTAAGCATAAACAAACAGATGATTACGCCTTTGGCGGTGGTGCAGGCATGGTAATGATGCCCGAACCTCTCTATGATTGCATTACACATTTGCAGAGTTTTAGAACATATGATCATATCATTTATCTGGCGCCAGATGGGGTTACCTTTAAGCAGAGATTGGCCAACACCTTGTCAATGGCAGAGAACCTGATGCTGATCTGCGGACACTATAAAGGCATAGATGAGCGAATAAGAGAGCGTATGATCACCATGGAAATCAGCATTGGAGATTATGTGCTTTCGGGAGGTGAGTTGGCAGCTGCAGTGGTAAGTGATGCATTGATCAGGTTGATTCCAGGTGTTTTGAACGATGAAACCTCTGCGCTTACAGATACTTTTCAGGATAATTTACTAGCACCTCCAGTGTATACAAGGCCAGCAGATTTCAAAGGCTGGAAAGTGCCAGAAGTGTTGCTCTCTGGCAATGAAAAGGCCATAGAGGAGTGGCGCACGGAGCAAAGTCTACTGCGTACCCAACAACGAAGGCCAGATTTGTTAAAAGATTATGACTCATAATGAGTTGAGTAGTTTTGTGAAATTATTTTTTCCCTATATTTGCAGTCCATTTCGAAAAAGCAGTCATGAATCCGATTATAAAAGAAGTTGAAGCAGCATTTGGAGCCGAGAAAAGGGCTGGAATTCCAGCATTCAAAGCAGGAGATACCATCAACGTTCACGTGAAAATCCGTGAGGGAAACAAAGAGCGTATCCAAATATTCCAAGGCACAGTCATTCAAAAAAGAAATAACAGCTCTAATGGCGAAACCTTTACCGTAAGAAAAGTTTCTAATGGTGTGGGCGTTGAGCGTATTTTCCCTATGCTTTCCCCTAACATTGAGAAAATTGAATTGCTAAGACAAGGTTCTGTACGTAGAGCAAGATTGTTTTACCTACGTGGCAAAATGGGTAAGTCTGCCAGAATTAAAGAAAAGAAGTCGGCCACTCATTGAGATGAGTTCCATATAAATATTCAAACTGCCACACCCCAAAAAGGTGTGGTTTTTTGTTTAACAAGTTTTGTAAAACGAATGAATATATGAGATCTAAGCATGCAATAGTATTTGGCGCCAGCGGGTTGATAGGTTCTTATCTTCCTGCATTGCTCTCTCAAAAGAGCTATGAGCGCATCCAAGTTTGGACCAGGGCTTCAATTCCCGAAACCTCTAGCATCGTAGAGCAGGTGATATGGGATACTTCTTTGAATAATGAAAGTCAGTTGAGTAAACAATTGGAAACCTCCATGCTCAAAGGAGATGTTTTTATTGCTTTAGGCACAACTATCCATGCTGCTGGTTCTAAAGAAAAATTTGAATGGGTAGATTTTCATTTACCAAGAATCATTATTAAAGCAGCAGAACAGAAGGAATGTCCTGCAATAGCGTTGGTTTCTTCTTTGGGAGCAAGCTCAGAAAGCAAGAATTTTTATCTGCGCACCAAGGGTAGGGTAGAGCAGTTGATACTGGAATGCAAGATTCCAAAAGCCTTGGTGTTAAGACCATCCTTGCTTCTTGGTCCTCGCAAGGAGTTTCGTTTGGGTGAGAGGATTGCTCAAATATTGATGACTAGTCTAAGCTTTCTGATGATCGGACCTTTGCGAAAGTACAGGCCCATACAAGCAGAAAAGGTAGCTTCTCTCCTTGTAGAGGGACTTGATTCCTTGCCAAATGATGTAAAAGAGATTCGAGAAATTGAGTGAGGCTGACTTAGAATTCGGCATTTTTCGGTGTTCGAGGGAAGGGGATCACATCTCGAATATTGGTCATTCCTGTTACGAACAATACCAAGCGTTCAAATCCCAAACCAAAACCTGCATGTGGGCAAGTGCCAAACTTTCTGGTTTCTAAAAACCACCACAATTCCTCAGCTGGGATATGCATCTCTTCCATTCGCTTTAAAAGGAAATCATAACGCTCCTCCCTTTGAGATCCACCTACAATCTCTCCTATGCCCGGAAACAAAATATCCATAGCTCTTACCGTCTTGCCATCGTCATTTTGTTTCATGTAGAATGCCTTGATGTTTTTGGGATAATCAGTTAAAATGACGGGTTTTTTAAAGTGTTTCTCCACCAAATAGCGTTCATGTTCTGATTGCAAGTCAGTGCCCCATCCTTCTATTGGGTACTTAAACTTGCCTTTTTTATTGGGAGTACTGTTCTTAAGAATTTCTATTCCTTCGGTATAGGTTAGCCTTTGAAAAGGTTCCGCTAGGCAAAATTGAAGTTTTTCTCTCAAAGGCATGGGACTGCGCTCCTCAGTTGGTTTGCTTTTCTCTTCTTCTAAGAGGCGCTGCTCTAGGAATTCTAAATCATCACCATTGTTTTCAAGTACAGATTGAAGGCAATATTTAAGCAGTGCTTCTGCCAAATCCATATTTTCTTCCAGTTCATTGAAAGCTACTTCTGGCTCTATCATCCAGAACTCAGCCAGGTGGCGAGAAGTATTGGAGTTTTCAGCCCGGAATGTAGGCCCAAAAGTATAAACTTGACCCAAAGCCAAAGCGGCCAACTCTGCTTCTAACTGACCGCTCACAGTCAAGTTGGTACTTTTGCCGAAGAAATCTTCCTTGAAATCGATGGAGGTGCCGTCTTCAAGCTTGGGTAAGCGATTTAGATCTAAGGTGGTGACTCGAAACATTTCTCCTGCGCCCTCTGCATCTGATCCAGTAATAATGGGTGTATTCAAATAGAAAAAACCTCTTTCATGAAAAAATTGATGTACAGCGAACGCCAAAGCATGCCTTATTCTAAAAATAGCACTGAAAGTTTGGGTGCGAAAGCGGAGGTGAGCAATATCCCGTAGAAATTCCAAACTATGTCTTTTGGGTTGGAGAGGATACTTTTCAGGATCAGAATCTCCAAGTATTTCTATAAATTCAGCTTTTACTTCTGAAGTTTGACCTTTTGCAGGCGAGGGTAACAGATGACCTTCTACCGCCACACAGGCACCAGTGGTGAGCCTCTTTAGCAATGATTCAGGTGTATGTTCAAAGTCTACTACTACTTGGATGTTTCGTAAAGTAGAGCCATCATTGAGGGCTAAAAACTGATTATTTCTGAAAGTACGCACCCATGCTTTTACAACAACTCTCTGACCCTCAGGGACCAACTCTAGCAATTGCTTAATTTTAGTATGTTTCATCTGCTTATTTCTTCCTTTTTGGTATTGGGTTTGCTAAATTGGGCCACACAGTATAAGATTGATAACAATAGAGCGCCAAAATTAGAATAAATTTGAAGGCCACGCTTTGAAAAAACATTATGCAGAAACTAGGGCTTCATCAACTACAAACACAGAAACTATCTCCTCAGCAGATCCAATTCATCAAGTTACTGCAGGTACCTACTGCTGAGCTTGATTCAAGGATAGAGGAAGAATTGGAAATAAACCCTGCACTAGAAGAGGGTAAAGAGGAACCAGAGACCGATGAATTAAGAGATAACGATCTCGACACTCCTTCTGAAGAGGAAGATTTTGGGGACTCAGAAGAGAAAGATTTAAATCTGGATGAATACCTGCACAATGATGAAATAGCAGGCTATAAGATGCAAGGTGATGGTCCCTCGGATGAGGAAGAACGTGAATCGCCCATAGCAACCTATTCTACTCTCATTGACACCTTGTTTGCCCAATTGGGTTTTCTAAGACTAGATGAAAGACAGACAACTATTGGGAAACAGCTCATTGGAAGCATTGACGCAGATGGGTATATTCGCAGAGAGTTAGACGCTATTGTAAATGATTTGGCATTTGCGGCCAATGTTCAAACCACCGAAGAGGAGTTGGAGGAAATCCTTCGCAAAATCCAGACATTTGAACCGGCAGGAATTGGAGCCAGAGACCTTAGAGAGTGCATTCTACTTCAATTGGAAAGAAAAGACCAACACAACCTCGGAGTGGTAATGGCCATTCGTATCATCGATGATTTTTTTGAGGAGTTTACCAAAAAGCATTACGACAAAATCCTAAAAAAGCTAGGCACTGAAGATGAGGAATTGCTTAAAGAGGCTGTAAAATATATTACCCGATGTAATCCAAAACCTGGAGGATCGGGAGCTGGGGATATTAAAACACAATATCTGATACCTGATTTTATTTTGATCAACAACAGCAGCAAGCTGGAGCTTAGTCTGAATAGCAGGAATGCCCCTGAACTCAAAATATCTCGTGCCTATTCTGAAATGCTGGATACCTATGATAAAGCATCTAAGAAGGATAAAAAACTCAAAGAAGCCGCCACTTTCGTAAAGCAAAAGTTAGATTCTGCCAAATGGTTTATCGATGCCATAAAGCAGCGCCAGCAAACCCTGCTTCGCACTATGAATGCCATAGTAGAATATCAGTATGAATATTTTTTAGAAGGTGAGGAGAGCAAGCTTAGGCCAATGATCCTTAAAGATATTGCTGAAAAAATAGACATGGACATCAGTACAGTATCTCGAGTAGCAAATTCCAAGTCTATTCAAACAGAGTTTGGCATTTTCCCTTTAAAGTATTTCTTTTCCGAGGGTATTTCAACAGATGCTGGAGAGGATGTGAGTAGTAGAGAAGTGAAAGCTATTCTTAAAGAATTTATTGAAGGAGAGGACAAAAGGAAGCCTCTTTCTGATGATAAATTGGAGAAGTTGCTTAATATAAAAGGGTATAATATAGCAAGGCGAACTGTGGCCAAATACAGAGAACAATTGAATATACCAGTTGCCAGACTCAGGAAAGAGCTTTGAAAGTATATTTCATTCTTTCGAGGCTTGCCTCTATCATAATGCATCCCTTGCTGATGCCAACCTATATTTATGGATTCCTTGCTGGGTATTCTCCCATATTGCTTCATCCCATTCCACAGGGTCAGCTCTTATCATTTCTTGGAGTTATTTTCGTGAGTACCGCGGTGGTTCCAGCTGTGAGTACCCTGCTTATGGTAGGACTTAAGGTAGTTAAGAGTTTAGAGCTCAGCGATCCTCGTGACAGAATATTTCCAATGTTTTTTACTGGCTTTTTTTATTTGGCTTTGGCTTGGATGCTCCATGAAAAACTGAACATGGAGGGAATTGCTGTATGGATACTTATAGGGATGGCTTCTGCTATTTTTGCATCTGTAATCATTACCTTTTTTACGAAGATATCTGCACATGCAGTAGGCGCAGCGGGCACATGGAGCATCTTTTTATTGATGGCGATGCTGCATCATGACAGTGCTATGATGGCCCCATTGATAGTTTGTTCTATTATGGCAGGTGCAGTGTTATCAGCAAGACTTTACCTTGGAGCGCATAATCTAATGCAGATTGTAGCTGGGGTGCTTTTAGGCATTTGTGTAAGTTTGCTGCTGTTATTTGTTTAGCAATCTCATTAAAATCCATCAAGTATGCCTGACTTTCAATTCTTGAAGTATGAAGTAAAAGAGGGGGTAGCCACCCTTACACTTAATAGACCTGACGTGTATAATGCTTTCAACAATGAACTGAGTTTTGAAATGCATGAGGCCCTTCGAATGGCCACAAAAGACCGTGAGGTGCGGGTGTTGGTGATCACAGGTGAGGGGAAAGCCTTCTCCTCAGGGCAGGATCTAAAAGCCAGTGCAGCAGCCGGCAGTAGATCACTCTCTGATTCTATTCAAAAGCGTTACAATCCTATGATCAAATTGATCAGGCAGATGCCTAAACCTGTGATTGCAAGAGTAAATGGAGTAGCGGCTGGGGCTGGTTGCTCTCTTGCCTTGGCCTGCGATATCATTGTGGCAGCTGAAGAGGCCACTCTGATAGAAATTTTTGTCAATATCGGCCTAGTATTGGATTCAGGTTCTTCCTTCTTTCTTCCTCAATCTGTTCCTTATCAAAAGGCATTTGAATGGGCAACTATGGCCCCTAAAATTACGGCCGCCCAAGCCTTTGAGATGGGAATTGTAAACAAAGTAGTGCCTTTGTCAGCCTTAGATGAGGCAGTGGCTAGCTATACCAGTTTTTTTGCACAAGCACCTACCAAGGCTATAGGGCTAATGAAAAAGATGCTGAACAAAGCAGCCAATGCTGATCTAGACACCATGCTTGATTATGAGGCTTATTGCCAAGAGATTGCTGGTAGAAGTTATGATCATAAGGAAGGGGTCACTGCTTTTGGAGAGAAAAGAAAACCAAGATTCGAGGGCAGGTAATTTAGAAGATTTCTCTATTTTTGTGCCCCATTACGGACCTGTAGCTTAATTGGATAGAGCATCTGACTACGGATCAGAAGGTTGGGAGTTCGACTCTCTCCAGGTTCACTAAAGCGATTATCTATTGATAGTCGCTTTTTTTATACCACCAGCACCCTTATTTAGTATCTCCGCTCACTCTTTTGCCTGTACGATAACCAGCATAAGTGAACAAAGGGTAGACCACCAATGTGCTTACCACAAACCAAACTGGATGAGGCATTGCGAATAAATTAAAGATCGCCCCGGAGAATAATAGTATTCCTACTATTGCAGCGGCTACTTTTCTAGCATGGTAGGCAAAATAGCTGGCTACTCCGGACCCTATCCACACGCCCATAATCCAAGCAAGCTGTACCATGATCAAGGCTTCTACGGGAATTTGTGTAAATAATTTTTCTAATTCGCTAGCTTGTAGCTTTGGATCAATCACTGCATAAGGGAAAATGATTGCTGAAAGCCATTCTGTTCCCGCCACTACCAATGATCCTGAAATCAAGCCAAAGGAAATGCCTATGGCCGTAAATACATGTTTTCTCATACTAAATTTCTTGATTCCAAAGCACTGAAGGAATCGCTTTGGATCAATCTTAACTTCCCAAAACTAGAAATATTATTTTATCAAAGGCATAATTAAAACCAAATGCCCCAGTGGATTGAAATCTTAAACAGGAAGTATTGTGCTTCTGATTTCTGAATTTAACACATCACTTTCTATCAATCCATCACGCAAGCGGATGATGCGGTGCGCGAATCGGGCAATGTCTTCTTCGTGAGTCACCATAATGATGGTATTTCCCTGCTTATGCAAAGCATCAAACAAGTTCATAATGTCGTAGCTGGTTTTTGTATCAAGATTGCCTGTAGGCTCATCTGCTAGAATGATACTTGGATCGTTTACCAGTGCTCTCGCTATGGCTACTCGTTGTCTTTGTCCACCGCTAAGTTCGTTGGGTTTGTGTGATGCTCTTTCTAATAGAGATACTTCTTCCAAAGCCTTGGTAGCCCTCACCAGTCGGTCAGATTTGGAATAGCCTGCATATATTAATGGAAGAGCAACATTTTCTAGTGCTGTTGACCTGGGCAATAGGTTAAACGTTTGAAATACAAACCCAATCTCTTTGTTTCTTACTTCCGCCAACTCATCGTCATCCATTCGGCTCACATCTTTGCCATTAAGGATGTAGGTACCAGAAGTTGGAGTATCGAGACAGCCGATAAGGTTCATTAAGGTAGATTTTCCTGAGCCTGATGGACCCATAAAGGCTACATACTCTCCTTTCTCAATAGTTATACTTACTGATTTTAGTGCATAAATTGTTTCATGCCCCATCTTATATACTCTGGAAAGCTCCTCTGTGCTGATCAATGATGCCATAATGCAAAGTAAGTTTGATTTACCAATTCTCGCGTGTTTTTTCCATGAGCTGCTTTTTTTGCTCAAAGCTTTGATAGAAAACACTATAATCGGTGGCAGGCATAATTCTCTTTAATACCTCCAGACTATAATCTGCATAGCTGTACAGCCCTAGCTCTATACTTTGAAGTGCTGTCTCCTGATGCAAGGCCACATGTGCTGGATCTATTCTCAATCCTTCTACGAGAAGTTCGTACCCAAGATCTGTTCTGCCTATTTCTGCCAATTTTCGAGCAACAATTGCATAAGCAAATAAGTAGGTCGGATTTCTTTTTTGCAAAAACCTGAATTTCAATAGAAGTGAATCTCCATTACTCTCCTGCATCATTTGAAAAAAGGCTCGCTCTCGGAATTCTGATTGTATCTCAAATTTGTTGCCGTCTATAAAGGCTTGTTCAGCTTTTATTCGAGGGTTGGTGATATTGATTTGCATTGCCTGCCATTCGGCCAGTTGCTCTGCCCAAGTATATGCGCCTTGCGCCATTGCCACCTCCAGAAGGGTATTGGAAAGTTTTTTCTGTTGTTCTTTGGTAATATCTTTGGATTCTAGGAAAGGATATGTCCCCACGGGTCCACGTGCCGCAAAAGCTGAATAACCTTGTAAAATAGGTGATTGAAATCCACCAAAAGCGGTATCATTGATAGATGTTGCTCGCTTAGAAAGAATCTTGATATTTTCCTGATTTTGACTCCCTTCCATGTAAGCTGCCACTTCTAAAAGGCTTGTATCTGTAACTCCTAATGTTTGCAATTGAGCTAAAAACAACAAGGCTCTAGAGGTGGGATGGTATTGCAATCGTGAATCTCCAAGGAAATCAATGGCTCGTGCAAATGCATTGCTTTTAAAATAATATCGCCCCATAAAAGCAAGCATCGGTCTCACTTCTCCTGATCCAAAGTTTTCTTCAGCTCCTAGCGCCTCCAATGCTTGTAAAGGCTCACCAGATTTGATCATGAGAGGTACACTTATTTCTGCCAAGATGTCTTTCAGTTGGTTCAGCGTGTCCTGCTCTTTCAGATTTTTCCATGAAAATAAAGCCAGTGTATCTGTTATAAATGTGGCT
Organism: Cytophagales bacterium; assembly: GCA_036735585.1. GTDB lineage: Bacteria > Bacteroidota > Bacteroidia > Cytophagales > JAIYAX01 > JAIYAX01. Next base: position 10,777 of record DAINOB010000008.1, read on the forward strand.
CTATGTGCAGTATTGAGCAGAAAAGCAGCGGTAATTCTTGGGTTCTTTTGATTGACTTTTATAGTTTGAATCTGAGCATGACTTAATAAAGCCGCATGATTGGCCGCCACCGCTTCGTTGTCCGGATTCGTTTCAAGTGCCAAGACCTCTGCTTCATTTGCAAATCCTTTTTCTAAGGCCATTGCCAAAAGATTGTTGTGGGCGTAGGCTTTGGTAATCTTACTTTGAGCAGCTTTGTCAAGATGATAAAGTGCTGAGTCGGTGATTCCGAGGCTAAGATAACTAAGACCATAGTTTAGCAGTAGTACAGGGTGGTCAGGATACTGCTGCAAACCCGCCTTTAGGGTAAAATGCTCTTGAAAAGTATTGTCTTCAGAGGCATGAAGGCTAGCGAGATTGAGAAAAGCATACGGAGTACCTGCCTTTATTACAGCGCGCTCCAGATATTTTTTGGTTTGCTCCAGATCATTTTCAGCCGAGGCCATGTATGCCAAACTAAAATTGGATTTGTGGTTACGCTTGTCAAACAAAGCACCTGACTGGTAAAAGCTTTTAGCAATTTCTGGTTCCTCTATACTCAGATGGTAGTCACCAAGAGCATTGTAATATCCTGACATGGTTTGGAAGTAGCTGTAGTAATTGGACCGGAAAAACATGGCCGCCACTATTACCAATCCTGCTGCTCTCACCATAATAAACGGCCATCTTCTGGGTTCATAAGCTACGCGCCAAGCAGGACGATTTTCTTTAATCAGACCACCAAAGTTCCTTAGCACATAGAGCAAATACAAAATACCCAAACCCAGATGGGTGTAGGCAATCAAGTCCTCCACTACCTCAAGCAAAGCATCGTGTCCAGCATAATGTAAATACACCAGCAGAAGCATAGAAAATGCTGCCCATGCTAAATACCATTGCACATGAAGACTCGAATAGCGCAGTTTACCCATATTCAAACCTCTGCGATGCCATACTCCCCAGATACCCACCACTGCCGAAATGGCCAGCAGCAGAAACGCATTCAGGTATAGGATGTCCAAAGTATAAATGCTTGATACTTTTAGATAGAGTAGTAAAACATTGATGAGGTAAAGGCTAGAAATACCAATGAACTGCCAATCTCTATAGCGAGACCCTTTTGTAGGGCTGTAAGTCAGAACCACAAAAAACATGTGCACAATATCGAATCCTACAATAAAAGAGAGAAGTATCACTCCTATCACCATCCAAATTAGACCATAACTAACCAGATGAAACCAAGGATCTCCCAAAGGGCATAGCCACCAAATCAATCCTGAGTAGACTAAAGCAACTAAGGAATATGTCAAAAAGCGATATACCACAGGTATTTTAGGCCTGAATGCAAAGAAATAGTACCCGGGTAGGACAAAAAATATGGCACTCAGTAGAAAAAGCCAAGGTCCGTTGTATCCTGCAAACTTCAACAGATCAAGCTTGAGCATAGCCAGAAAAAAAAGCAAGGCTGCCATTGCCACGTAGTAATAAATTCGCTCTAATCTACTTGCTATGGCAAGTGCATAACATAAAAACAACATGAAAGCCACATAAGCAGAGTGGTGCACCCATGGCGATACTGGTCTTAACTCACCCACGGCTTTTTGGTAGACCAACTCAAATCTATCGTACAGGGTAAAATCTCCAACTGCCGTACTTAGTGTATCTGTAGGCAGATTTACACTACGAATTTGAGGATCAAAACGGTAATGAAAGATGCCCGAATCATTGGTGAGGATGGTTCCTGCGAGTAAGAATACAGAAGCTCCTACAAAAGCTGAAATGATGTAAAATGCTCTTCTTGCAGGCACCTTCCATTGTTTCCAAAACCAAAAAGATTCTTGCATTACTCTTGGTTATCCAGCACTTTAGGCACCAAATAGTAGTCTGAATTTTTTACTGGAGCCAGAGCCATAGCAGTGGCATGAGAGAGGGGCGGTTTTGCCTCATCTTCTCTTAATACATTCAATTCTTCTCCTAAATGTACCAGAGGTTCAATGCCTTCGGTATCTACCTCCTTCAGTTTTTCTACCCAAGTAAGAATAGTGCTAAGATCTTTTAATACACCAGCTTCGTCTTCAGATTTGATCTGAAGTCTTGAAAGTTCAGCTATTTTAAGTACTGCTGCTTTGTCTAATTGCATACGCAAAGATGCACAGGATTGAGGAAATTTAGATGCTTGATTCCAATCCTCTCAATATGCAAATCTATATCTCAATTGCACTTTGATGTCGGACCTCGTATTGCCTTCAATCAGTTCTAAGCCAGACCCTATCTCATCTCTATCTCTGTAAGTTGTTCTGCTCCAACGAATCCAAAAGTCCAGCCTGCGCGATGCACTGTATCTTATCATTGTATAATAGCGAGTGCCTCTGCCAAAGTAGGCTGGAAATGAAAATGCATAGAGTACATCTTTTTCATATACATATTGCCTCGTTTCGAAGTCATCGGTTTGGAACACCGCATATCGGGTGCTTATGGTAAACTTCCCTTTTTCGTACACTAGGTCTTGCACCAGAGCATAGCCTTTGGTCATTTGATTGAGCTGAGTGAAATCTCCTCCCTGCACCCGCGACCTCAAACTGATTTCATCATCGAGTTTCCAATCTAAATTAATAAGCATATTCCTTCTTCGGGTGGGCACTACTATATCCAGTGGAGTGGTGTTGTTGCGAAGGTTTCTACCTTTGGTTTCCTCTCGAAATTGGCCATAGACTTGAATCCCTCTTTTTGGTGTCCATGCCACACGACCTAGATATTCACTACCAAAAGATGGAGCATCAGTGACAAATGCTAGCCAAGGACTTCTAAAGTGATCAGCGTAAGCATTGAATGTCCATTTTCTGTTTGGCTTTACCCTTATTCCCATATACACTCCTTCTTCATTGGCATTTCTACTGCGTTCCCCAAAGGCATTTCCATAGATTGAGTAGTAGTCTTTGTCATATTGACGGGCCACCATAGCAAAGTCTACTTTAGTGCTTAGGCTTGCAATCATCCCAATGACCCAAGCATTGCCACCTGCAAAGGCTTTGGCTACTTCTCCAAAGAAGTTATAATTTTGAATTACCTTACTGAAATAGCCGCTTACGAGTGGATTTCGTGTGCCTTTAAAGTCAAATTGATTGTACACTTGCAATTCTCTATCAATGGGTCGATCGTAGCGTGTTTCAAGAAAATTGACACCTACTTGTAATGATTTATCCTTGCTAAAAGCTTGCACATTACCTCCAAAGTCCTGTTGCAGAATGGTAGCCCTTCTTGCCATTTCATTAGGCGTACGATGAAATCCTGTAATAAGTAGCGAAGCCACTGCTTCCTCTACCGCGCCATCATCAAGGGAGTCGCTGCGTAAGCTGCCTGACGTATATCTTCGGCTGTAGAATGCTGTAACTTCTACTTGTTGGTGCAGACGATAAGTAGCAGCTCCACCTCGAAAATAATTAAACTCTAGCACAGAGGTATACGGCCTGATGCCCAATCCATTACGTTTTACAGTAGCCACAGCTTCACCACCTTTACCTGAGGCAAAGCCTGGAGAAAAAACAAGTCCTTGTCCAAAATTGATGTTGTAATCGCCTAGTGCAAGAGCCTTCCATCTGCCTTGGTTGTAAAGCTGATAGTGATAGGACAGGAAGTCAAATCCATATTTTCGAATTTCTGGCCTCCACTCCAATACTTCCCCAGGATCCTTTTCAAAAGTAAATCCAAGACTAAAATCTTTTGGCCTCGACCATCGATATCTTCCATAGAGTTTGAAAGGATCTCCCAAATACCGCTGAGGAAGTTGCCCCCTACTGTTGGGTTCCGCTGGGGTATATCCATTTCGATCTTCTAGTACCCGCTCTGTGCGAAAGATGAAATAATGATTCCTTTCTTCTAACATGCGTTTCCATAAACCACGATTGTCAGCGGTGGGTGGAAGTTCATCCACAGATACAAAGGGTAACAGCCGATCTATGGTTTGCCTATCAAAAGAAGGAATGGCCTGCAACTCATAAAGGCTCAATAGCCTACCATTTAATTGAATATGACGACTCAACTGATTGATTTGAAGCTCAGAAAGAATGTAAAGATTTTGCAACTCTTCCCTTGACGCAGCATTTAAGTCTAAGCGATTTCGATACAGCTGAAAGAGCAATTCGTAGAGATCCTCATAATTGATATCTTCATCTTGTACTTGGAAAAGTTCTTGCACAAATAGATCGATGTCTATTTCCTTTCGTACAGGCTCTTGGGCGAAACTCCTTGTTACGCAAAAACTAATCATCAAAAGGACAAAGGCAATCCTTCTGCTCATGGGTTGTTCTTTACGAGCTTGTAGGCAACATTCAAATGATGAGAAAAGCCCAATCTGTTTTGGAATTGCAAGGCATAATCTATCATCCAGGCTTTATGAACGAACCCAACTCCATAGGAAGTAGAGGCAGGGAATGTAAGGGTTCCTATTCGTGCAAACCAAACCTCCTCCATCAAAGCGTACTCTACTCCAAATCGAAAGGAGGCAGGAAGGTCTACATCTTTGGCTGTTTCCGCATTGATCATCAATCTTTTGTTGGGTCTGTAGCTCATTCCCGCTTTGAGGATGGTAGGCACCCTTTCGTCTTTGAATTCGGCCATTTTGGCCTGATTCATATTGGTGATATGCGCGCCAAAAACCAGTTCGGGGATGATTTCGGCCTGTCCGCCAAAATTAAACAAGATGCTGCCCTGGGTTCCCAGTTCTGTTACTTGCACTTGTTGGTAGGTGGCTTGCAATCCTAGACTTACATAGCGAACCTTTAATGCATACCCTAGCGACAATCGTGTGATGTTTAAGGCATCATTTCCAAAGCGCTCTACACCTATACCAGTTACCCCTTCTTTTATCGGCACCACTACATGGGCATATCCCGTAGCCCAGCCACTCACTCCAAAGGCATTATGATAGCCAAAACCTACCAGAGTTTGGTTTAGAGTTGCTATTCCCGCGATATTGTTGAAGAATGCCCAAGAGTCAGAAAGAGTTACTGCTGCATTGGATAAAGCCGCTGCACGAGCCCCTATGGGAAAAGTGCCCCCATCACCGGAGGCCATAGTAGAAGTAGAAAGTATACAAGCACCGAGGAAACACAGGATTTTGTAATGGAAGTGGAGCAACATTTTGGCCATCAGTATCCCTTATTTTTTAGTTAAGTTTGTGCAGTTAATCATCCTAAGCCATGCAAAGTACCAAAATAGCATTGATCCTTTTATGTGTGCTCTTCAGTAGCTTTCAGCTTTTAGCACAAAAAGTTAACAGTAAAAGTAAAGCTACCACTCCAAATTATAAAGTAAAACTTACCTCAGAAGCATTTTTTCCAGCAGGAGAAGCCAAGCTCTATGAGATTCTTAACAGAAAGATAATATTTACCGATACTGTGCGCGATTTGATTGATCAAGGTGTGAGGATCGACAGCACAGTATTACTTAGTTTTTATGTGGAGCCAGACAGCAGCATCAGCGACATGAGCATTTTGCAAGATGTAGGTCATGGTATAGGCCAGCGCTTGGCAGACTTTGTACAAACTTTAAAATATGCTCCTGGAAAGGAAAACGAAATCCCGATGAGGGCCAATGTGATTCTGAGCATGCCCATAATTCTGAAATAAAAAAAGCGAACCCACTCTGCACAGGTTCGCTCTTCAATTGCTTGAGTGTTTATTACACTGCGTTTTTCAATGTAAGTACAGGTTTCACGCTATGGTTCACCACATCCTCAGCAATACTGCCATTGAGCAAATGCGCAAGGCCAGTTCGTCCATGTGTAGGGATTACAACCAAATCAGCTTTGATGTGATCGGCAAAATTTAGAATGCCCTCATCTTCTGAAATATCATCGTAGATATTTGCAGTGTAGTTGTCTAATTTGAACTTTGAAGCAAACTCTTCTATTTTTTTAAAATTAGATTTTGAGGTTTGGAAATTGTTTGGTGTATTCACCTTCAATAGATGAAGACGGGTATTGAATAACTTTTGAATTGAAAGCACCTGATCCATCACACCTACTACAGGCTCTGTAAAGCTAGAAGCGAAAACTACATTTCTAACCTGAAAATCTTTATGTTCTGATTTAACAGTGAGTACAGGGCAATTTGCCAATCTTACTACTTTTTCAGTATTGGATCCGATAAGCAATTCGCTAAGACCAGAAGCTCCTTTTGAACCAATTACTACAAGGTCCATTTGGTGATTGTTGATCATATCAATGATTTTGCTGTAGGTACGATCAAATTCAATGAGCTTTTTTACTTTCACATTTTCTGATTTGGCCAGTTTGTCCATGTCATTTTGTACTTTCTCCACCAACTTCATGACATAGATTTTATCCATAGCCGATACTGGCTCATACTCGCCTGAAACTTTGAAACTTGCCTGAACAGGCACATCAAGTACATGCAACAAAGAGATTTCTGCATCTAGCTGTCTAGATAGGGTTGCAGCTATTTTGAAAGCGTTTTTTGACTCCTTTGAAAAATCTACGGGTACCAGTATTTTTTTTATTTTCATAACGTGGAAGTTGTGTGTTCTTAAAAAAATGAATGCACTAAGATAGCATCAAATGGTTGCATCAAAAAATGATTATTGTCATAGAGCAACCCAAACTTAAACAATATTCTAACCTCAAACGGTGAACAGGGCAAAAGATAATCTATGCAAAATGTTTGATATTCAGTACGATTCCTTATTTTTGTCAATTAATAATTAACAGTACAATTCAATGAACACAGGTAAAGTAAAATTCTTCAATGAGTCAAAAGGCTTTGGCTTCATCAAAGCAGATGCAAATGGACAAGAAATTTTTGTTCACGTAACCGGCCTTGTAGACAAAGTGAGGGAAGCAGACAGCGTATCTTTTGATGTGACTGAAGGCAAAAAAGGCTTGAACGCAATCAATGTGAAAAAAATATAAATCAGTATTTTGTTTACGTTAAGTTTGCAGGCTCCGGGAAACTGGAGCCTTTTTTTGTAATTTATGTTTTACTTTAAATGATTGTCCGCTTAGTAGTACCATGTGGTCTTTATATTCTTTGCTACTAGATTTTTCTGTATGTTAAACATTTTAAGAATGACAGACACGTTATCAATGAGTGATTTGAGTATGAATTAGCAACAATTACTTTGGTTTATTGAGATTGGTGCATTTATGCGGACAATCATTTTACTTTAATCTATTCTAATCCTATGTTGAGTATCTTTTGGATATCTTCTTTCTTGAGCCTATTGACTGGCTTTTTTGCCAATGACGGGGAGGAAAAGCATTTAAAGAATCTCAAGCAATTAACCTTTGGAGGAGACAATGCAGAGGCCTACTTCAGTTTCGACAATCGCAAAGTTTGCTTTCAATCAAACAACCCAGCATGGGGCCTAAGTTGCGACCAAATATTTATGTACGACCTTACAAAAGCAGGTGACAGCAGCTATCGCCCACCGCTGATCAGTACTGGAAAAGGACGTACCACTTGCTCATTTTTTATGCCCAATGGCAAATCTATACTCTACGCCTCCACACATAAAGGAGACAAAGCTTGCCCACATGTACTTCCTCCTAGAGAAGACAAAAAATATATATGGCAAATCTATCCTGATTATGACATCTACATTGCCAATCTCAACGGAAAAGTAATCAAACAACTGACCAATACTCCTGGCTATGACGCGGAAGCTACAGTTTCGCCTAAAGGTGATTTGATCGTATTCACCTCCACCAGAGATGGAGACCTAGATCTTTACACCATGAAAATTGATGGAAGCGATGTACGCAGGGTAACCACGCAATTGGGCTACGATGGCGGGGCATTTTTCTCCGCTGACGGGCGGCAACTCGTATTTAGAGCCTCAAGACCTAAAACTCCAGAAGAAGTAAAAGAGTATATTGACTTTCTTAAAGAAGACCAAGTAGCTCCCACCAATATGGAAATCTATGTCTGCAATGTAGATGGATCTGGTTTACGTCAAGTAACTCAACTGGGTAAAGCCAATTGGGCTCCGTATTTTCATCCTTCGGGTGAAAAAATCGTATTTTCTTCCAATCATCATTCCCCTAGAGGCTATGACTTTCAGCTTTATCTGATCAATGTAGATGGCACCGGACTTAAACGACTCACGAATCAAAGTATATTTAATGCCTTCCCAATGTTTTCCTATGATGGCAAAAAGTTGATTTTTTCCAGCAACCGAAACAATGGAGGAACGCGCGATACCAATCTCTTCATAGCCGATTGGGTTGATTGAATCTAAAGCACTTTTTAACATGAGAAAACTTCTTCTGGCATTTTTTGGGGTAATTCCACTTGTTATGCATGCCCAAACCGATTCCAGCCTTATTCGCAGACACATCTACTTTTTGGCTGATGATGCCTTAGAAGGTAGGGGCACAGCCACTTTAGGTGAGCAAAAAGCCGCTGAATACATTGCTGCGCAATTCAAATCATTTAAGCTTAAGCCAAAAGGCGAGGGGAAATCCTATTTTCAATCTTACAGTTTTAGAGAAACTGATCCCAAAAATCCTCATGGTAGTATGGACAGCACCTTACCAAAAGTGGAAACCCGAAACGTGGTAGCCTATCTTGACAATGGGAAGCCTTTTACAGTAATATTTGGTGCGCACTACGATCATTTGGGTAGAGGAGAGCGTTTTGGTTCACTGGATAAGGATGCCAAAGGTCAAATACACAATGGTGCAGATGACAACGCATCAGGGGTATCTGGTCTTCTAGAATTAGCCCGTTATTACAGCAGCAACAAGGTCAAAGAACCGTATAACATGCTGTTCATCGCCTTTTCAGGGGAAGAGCTTGGACTTTATGGCTCTAAATCTTTTTGTGAAAAACCAACTATAGATCTACAACACGTGCACATCATGATCAACATGGACATGATAGGAAGGTTGGATGAAAGTGATTACAAACTGGCGGTTAGTGGTACAGGTACAAGCCCTGTGCTTCAGGATTTGCTACTGACACTGCAAAATCCTCCGATTAAAGTTAAAACCGATTCCTCAGGAATGGGTCCATCAGATCATACTTCATTTTATTTAAAAGATATTCCTGTACTCCATTTTTTCACAGGCACACATACCGACTACCACAAACCCAGTGATGATGCAGATAAGATCAATATTGCTGGCGAGCAGATGGTGCTCAACTACATCATCAAGGTAACTGACAGTCTGATGAAGCTTCCAAAAATGAGATTTACCGCCACACGCAACAACAGTACAGCCAATGCACCACGCTTTAAAGTGACCTTAGGTGTAATCCCCGATTATATGTACGAGGGTGAAGGTGTAAAACTAGATGGCGTATCGGAGGGAAAACCTGCTTCTAAAGCTGGAATTCAAAAAGACGATGTAATTCTTCAAATTGGTGGCTTGCCCACAATGTCAATGATGGAATATATGAAGGCCTTATCTGTTTTTGAAAAAGGAGACTCCACAACTGTGAAAGTGAAAAGAGGAGAAGAAATTAAAGAAATAGAGATTACCTTTTAAAAGTTTTAAACTCAAATACCTCCACCCAATCATGAGTGCTATTACTGCCTCCCCTGAAATTGCCCGTGAAGTAGCATCATGGTTGCTAGATACTGAGGCAGTAAAACTTTCCCCTAAAAAACCCTTTCGATGGGCCTCTGGATGGTGGTCCCCGATTTACTGTGACAACAGGGTGACACTTTCTTTTCCTGAGGTGCGCAAGCAAATCACCAACCGATTGGCAGAAGTGATCAAACAGAAGTATAGTAGTGGCTTTGATTCTATAGCAGGTGTGGCTACCGCTGGTATTGCACAAGCTGCACTGGTAGCAGAGGCTATGCACAAGCCAATGTGCTATGTGCGTCCCAAGCCCAAAGATCATGGTAGAGAAAATCTAATCGAAGGTATGCTTAAGCCGGGATCAAAGGTGATTGTGTTGGAAGATCTGGTATCCACTGGGGGCAGCTCAATTAAGGCTGCGCAGGCACTACAAGAGGCAGGAATGGACGTTTTGGGAATGGTGAGCATCTTTCGATATGGCTTTCCAGAGGCTGACCTTGCATTTAAAGAAGCAGAATTATCTTTAATAAGCCTTTCTGATTATACTCAGTTGTTGCACGTTGGGATGGAGCGTGGTTTTTTTGCACCTGCCCAATTAGCTTTGCTTTCGCAATGGCAACAAGCCCCATCAGTATGGAACCCACCAACATAAACGCTACATGAAACTTTTCTGCATCATAGGCTTGGTTCTTTTTATAGGAAATAGGACACAAGGGCAGCAGGCAACTGCAAACTATCACGCCACTTTGATAGCTCAAGAACAGGTTTCTAGGCTAAAGCAAGGTGCGCTATTTGTGATGCTAGACAATCCCGTTCAATCCTTGGTATCCTTACGTAGGAAAGGTCATTATGAAAAGGCTGAGAGGTTAGAAACGGAGCTTAAAAACAAAAATCTGGAAACTATACTTGCCTTTAAGAAAGAGTACTTTTTCAGTCTGGTGTATTTTTTTACTTCAGATTACCTGCCAAAAATAAAGGAGAATCGCTGGGAAGAGGTGGTTTTTTTAGATCTTAAAGGAGAGCCTGACAAAGGTATCACAGTGGATTCTGACTTTGTACTCTTGGCCCATATAGGAAAGTCGACTCGAGAGCAAAAAACTGAGGACATGGAAAGCACCCCTTCTGGCATTGGTGTTACTGCCTTGGTTATTCGAGATACTCAGTTTCGATCCTTAGAGGCTCCCTTCCCATACAGGATACGTACTTATGAGGGATCAGGCATCAAGATTTTCAAAAGGCCTTATGATAGGACGGTACGCATGTTGAATGCGAAATTGTTCACCTTCTTTGGTCACTGAAATATTCATTCTTTATCGAAGGGGTATATTGCAATTTCAACGAATACATAGAGATGAATAAACATAAGGAACGAAAGGGAATTGTGTATTCCACCAATCCCGACTTTAGTTACGAGGAGAACCAATCCATGCAGGCAGACACACTGCCACCTGAAAAGCAACAACTGAAGATACTGCTTGATAAGAAATCTCGGGCTGGTAAAATGGTAACCCTTATAGAAGGTTTTATTG
>DAINOB010000009.1:0-21730 GCA_036735585.1 Cytophagales bacterium
CGGGGATCAACAAAGACCCTTGGGGAAATACCAAAGCAGGTTTTTCTCTGGAAGGAAAAATCAACCGCGCAGAGTGGGGACTTACTTGGAATGCAGCCCTTGAAACGGGAGGAGTATTGGTGAGTGAAGAAGTTAAGATTGCCGCAGAGGTACAGTTCGTAGGATAAGTTTCTACATTTCTGTTGTGGCTAGCCGAATCCTTTTTAGGGGTTCGGCTATTTTTTTGTGGGGTAGGTTGGGATAAGGTAGTTATGAATTCCCTGCCCCCCAACAAAAAAGGCGACACCGAAATGTCGCCTTTTGCTCCCCCTCTAGGGCTTGAACCTAGGACCCCATGATTAACAGTCATGTGCTCTAACCAACTGAGCTAAGGAGGAATTGGGTTGCAAATATAGAGGTATACCACATTCAGTCAACTAAGCACCTAACTTTTTTTTCTAAAACGGCCCTTCTTCATTTCTTGTTTGCAATCTCCTAGTCGCGTGGCTACTTTTACCTTTCATAAATCGATTGCTATGCCATACCGAATAGAAAAAGACACCATGGGCGAGGTACAAGTGCCCGCAGACAAATATTGGGGCGCACAAACCGAACGCTCACGCAACAACTTTAAGATAGGTCCAGAGGCAAGTATGCCCAAAGAAATTATCTATGCTTTTGGCTATCTGAAGAAAGCTGCGGCCCACGCCAATTGTGAATTGGGTGTGATGACCGCTGAAAAAAGAGATGGTATCTCTGCTGTTTGTGATGAGATTATTGCGGGCAAGCTTGATGCAGAGTTCCCCTTGGTAATCTGGCAAACAGGCTCTGGCACCCAAAGCAATATGAACGTCAATGAGGTAGTGGCCAACAGAGCACATGTGCTTGCCGGCAATACTCTTGGAGAAGGGAAAACGGCCATCCACCCAAACGATGATGTGAATAAATCTCAATCTAGCAATGATACTTTTCCTACAGCTATGCACATAGCGGCTTACAAGCAAGTGATGGAAGTTACCTTGTCAGGCTTGCAAACGCTCAGAGATGTATTGGCAGCCAAAGCGACTGATTTTCATACGATTGTTAAAACTGGTCGTACACATTTTATGGATGCTACTCCGCTCACACTAGGTCAAGAGTTTGGAGGGTATGTGCAACAGTTGGACAACAGCATGAGAGCGCTAAGAAATGCTTTGGAAATGGTGAAAGAGTTGGCTTTAGGTGGTACCGCAGTAGGTACGGGCTTGAACACTCCCAAAGGGTATGATGTGCTTGTGGCTAGGAAGATCGCTGAATTTACAGGCTATCCCTTTGTTACAGCTCCTAATAAGTTTGAAGCACTTGCGGCTCATGATGCCATGATCGAGCTGAGTGGCGCACTCAAACGTGTGGCAGTATCCTTGATGAAAATAGCAAATGACATCCGTATGCTGAGCTCCGGCCCTCGATGCGGAATTGGAGAGATTATCATCCCTGACAATGAGCCTGGATCATCCATAATGCCAGGTAAAGTAAATCCTACACAGCCAGAAGCGCTGACAATGGTATGTGCTCAGGTGATGGGAAATGATGTGGCAGCTTCCATTGGAGGTTCTATGGGTCATTTTGAACTCAATGTATTCAAACCTGTCATTGCAGCCAATGTATTGCAGTCGGCTCGATTGATAGGAGATGCGTGTGTGTCTTTCGCTGAGAAATGTGCTGAGGGCATTGTGCCAAATCTTCCAGTGATCAAGCAACATTTGGAGAATTCTCTCATGCTGGTGACCGCGCTCAATCCACATATTGGATATGAAAATGCCGCAATGATTGCAAAAAAGGCACATAAGGAGAATAAAACACTGAGAGAGGCAGCGGTAGAGCTAGGGCTGCTTACCAGCGAGCAGTTTGACGAATGGGTGAAACCTCAAGAGATGGTAGGAACATTAAAATAGCCCATCATTGTTCCTCAAAACATCTTATTAAAAAGGTAGTGTTCACGTACTAATACTTCGAAATACTTACATAAGTATATTCAATATTTGTACAATCACTATCTTGCGTGCATCTAACTGAAAACCAATTAGTCCAATGAATCTCAAGTTAATCATTATCCTATTATTGAGCACAATGCTTACAACATTTCATGCTGTAGCTCAAAAAGGTAAAGACAACAACAAAGCTGAAGAAAAAGAGTGGGCAAAAAAGTTGAAGGCACTCAAGCCCATGGATTACAAGTCAATGGTCGAAGAGCAGGAGATGTTAAAGGCAAAGCTTGCTTCTCAGTCTTCTGAACTTGATGCCATGAGAACGGAAGTAGATCCTCTAAAATCAGAACTTAAAGTAAAGAACCAAGAAATCGAAAGCCTAAATGCTAGAGTTACTTCCTTGCAAAGCCAACTTGAAGAGGTCAACAGCAGCGCAAGTTCTAGCCAGTCCAATGATCTCAACGCACCTGCTGGCAAAAGCAGGAATGCAAGTGCACCCATCAAAGGTCTAGTATACAAAGTGCAAATTGGCGCTTTCAAGAATAAAGACCTTACAAAGTATTTTGACAATAACCCCAATTTCTCTGGAGAAGTAGACAACGATGGAACCAAAAAGTATACTCTAGGGGCATTTGAAGATTATTGGGAAGCCGATACCTTCAAGAAATACCTCCGTGAAATGGGTGTTTCTGATGCATGGATCGTGGCCTACAAAGATGGCCTGAGAGTAAATCTCAAAGATGCCAGAGAAGGTGTGTTGTAAAAAAACCAGCATTGAAGAGTAAAAATTTAGCCCTTGATGGGCTTTTTTTATGTCTGGTTTCGGAGAAAACCGCCCTAGCGATTATTGAAAAATATTCCTCTACAGCTTGGAATCGATGATTTTTAAGCCAAATACTGGAATTATTGATCATTTTCTTTCGTAGAAATCGAAAAACAAATTATTGGGATGCCTAAGGTGATCCTACATCTTTGAATCACCAAATCATCATGAGTTATTCGGTTTAGTGGTATAAGTGTTGAACTTCTGTACAAGGCCTCTGAGAAATCAGGGGCTTTTGTTTTAGTGCATACCGTTCTTTTTCTGCAGCAGGTTTTGAATGATCAAGCCTAGCAATACCATCAACACAGTAAAAAGCGCCACTCCATGAATCATCCATACACGGGAAGGTGCATGAGCTTGCAGGATCATCGAAAACAGGATAGGAGCTGTCAAATTGATGGCAAGCCCTAGTACCCTCACACTTTTAGGTATTGTTGCTTTTGACAAATAGAACAAAAACCAAACGAGCCCATGAGCCAAAATCCAAATCCAGTATAACTCAATCACACTGAGGTATTCGAACACTTCTTTGGTGTAAGTGAGCATGGATCGGCTTTGATAGTACTGTTGATAGGTTTTGGCCCAGCCATTGGATGTCAAAGCAGTCCAACCCTGAAACAAGAAAACCGGAACATAAACCAGCGCAGACATGGCAGCTGCGGTTATCAAGGCTTTGATAAACTTTAGAGGTAATTTCCGTTGAAATGACGCCACCGCTATGCAGGCCAAAGCCACATAAAGTGCATTAGAAGGCAAGGTGGCAATGGCAAGAATTCCAAAACCCAGACCGAGATAAAAGGGGCCATACGATCTTCTTTGTACTGTGAATGCATAAAAAGCCAAGCTCATACAAGCTAGCCACACGATACCCATTGCATAGCCTCTGCCTAAATGTCCGTAATGGAAAAAATGAGGATATAGAGCAAACCCTACGCTGCCTGCAATGGCAGGCCATGGCCCCAAGTGTCTTTTCAAAACCAAGAAGAGTATCACAATACCTAAAGTTGCAATGAGCAAAGAAGGAAGTCTGAGGGCCCAACGATCAGAAAAGCCTATGGCATGCAGAGGCCAGCAGCAGACATTGTACAAGAGATGGTTGTTAGGACCAGGATAGTAACTTATGATAATTGCAGGTCCTTTTTTGATAAAATATTCCAGACTGGCTTCCTCATCCTCTATGAGGGGTACTGTAGCTATTTGGAAGAGTTGTATGGCAAAGTAACCAATCACTAAGAGACAAAAGGCCCATTTCCAAGCCGGATTAAGCGATTGCCACTGATTGTTAAGACCAACAAAAATCTCTTTGAGATAGGCGATGCTTTTAGAAAAAAAGTTGGGCTGCAATTTTAATACCCTTGCCATTGCGAGAAAGCATAAAGCCATCAGTAGGTGAAGAACAACCCAAGATTTGTAAACAGGAAGACTATAAAGTGTATGAAATTTTATAAGTGCTTCGCCATGAAGACTATACCATTGCGAGATCAAATACAGACTATCTTCATAACCCAAATACCCAAGTAAAGCAGCCATCAAAAAGTTAAGACCAGAAAAAAGCACCGCTAATGCAATAGGGATATGGGTAATTAATGCTCGCTTTTTCAGGGTTTCAAAAAATGATTTGCTGACAAATATCATAGTTTAGCCAGAGGGGCGGGAATACTTTTGCTTCACAATGTACACCCCTATTACACAAGTTGAATCCTTAGTTTGCTTTCATTGCGGCACTAGCTGTGGTAAAGACCATCGCACGTACGATGAAAAGGACTTTTGCTGCTTGGGTTGCGAATCTGTGTATAAGTTTCTTCACCGTGAGGAGTTAGATGCCTATTACCGACTTACTGATCATCCAGGGATTTCGCCTTCGCAAGATACCGGAGGGAAATATGATTATCTGTTAGAAGCCTCTATTTCTGACAAACTTTTTGATTTTAAAGGCCCTCAGTTGGCCAATATTACCTTCAGTATTCCTCAGATTCACTGTGTATCTTGTGTTTGGCTGTTGGAGAAACTGTATGCGCTTCATCCTGCCATTCGCCATAGCAGAGTCAATTTCAGTTTAAGACAGATTACCATCACATTTGACCATACCGCCCTTTCTTTAAAGGAGTTGGTACAGTTGCTTGCTGTTGTGGGCTATGAGCCTGAGATTAATTTAGCAGCCGCAGAAGATATTGAACGAGGTAAGCGCCATGCTTTTGATAAGAAACTGTACTACCAAATAGGCGTAGCAGGGTTTTGCTTTGGCAATGTGATGCTCATTTCTCTACCAGAATACTTCGATTGGGATGGTGTGTTGGGTGAGAATTTTAAGCTGTTGTTTGGCTACTTAAATCTTGGATTGAGCATACCCGTGTTGCTGTATTCTGCTAAAGATTACTTTACCTCAGCTTGGGGTGCTGTTCGTCAGCGATCTTTGAATCTTGATGTTCCTCTTGTGGTAGGGATGATTGCCTTATTTCTAACATCCCTTTTTCAAATATTAAGTGAAACAGGTCCGGGCTACATGGATAGCTTTACTGGATTGATCTTTTTCTTGCTTACGGGCAAAGCATTTCAGCAAAAGACCTATCGCCACATATCTTTTGAGCGAGATTATAAAAGTTACCTGCCTCTTTCAGCGCGTATCGTGCTTGGAGAGCAGATTAGTTCTGTATCCCTAGAAAAGCTAAAAGTAGGTGATAGGATTCTGGTAAAACATCATGAAATCATTCCCGCTGATGCAATTTTACTTAAAGGGACCGCTTGGGTAGATTATAGTTTTGTGACAGGCGAATCCCAGGCTGTAGAAAAAACCTTGGGTGAAATCGTTCATGCCGGTGGAAGGCATCAAGGTGCTGCCATTGAGCTAGAAGTGGTGAAACCTACGGCTGCCAGCTATTTTACTACGCTCTGGAATTATGATGTCTTTAATAAGAAAGAAGAAGTACTGGATACCATTGCCAATAGAGCAGGCAGAAGGTTCAGCTATGCTCTTTTTGTAATTTCTACACTAGCATTCTTGTATTGGCTGCCAGATTTTGATAAGGCCATTAATGTCTTTGCTGCGGTATTGATTGTGGCTTGCCCATGTGCATTAGCGCTGTCTTCGCCCTATACCTTTGGGAATGTCATTCGAATTTTAGGTAGAAATAAATTTTATCTTAAAAATACAGGCGTCATTGAAAAGATTGCAGCTGCCGATACCATCGTTTTTGACAAAACGGGTACACTTACTCGTACAGACGAGTTTGAGGTTCGCTGGTTAGGAGAAGAGCTTTCCCATGAAGAGAAATTATATTTTAGTAGCCTGTTTTCTCAGAGTGTACATCCACTAAGCAAAGCTTTGTTCACCCACTTAGGAAAAGATGGACTACCTGTATTGAATTTTAAAGAAATCGTAGGTCAAGGTCTTGAGGCTACAGTAGGGAACCAAATACTGCGAGCAGGCTCCATGCTTTTTATTCTTGATAAAGAAAAGGAGAGTCAATTATTGGAAACCACAGTGTATCTGGAGCTAAATGGACGGGTGCTTGGCTACTTTGAGCTCATTAGTGCCTTTCGGCCGGGGCTCGACCAGCTTGGGACTCAGTTGAGCAAACATCATTTTTCCGTTTGCTCTGGAGATACGCCAAAAGATAAAAATAGGCTAGAGGTGCTTTTACCAAGTTCCACTACCTACCATTTTGGTCAAAAACCCGAAGAGAAGTTGGCCTATATCCAATCACTACAAGCCAAAGGTGGCCGAATAATGATGGTGGGCGATGGCCTGAATGATGCAGGAGCACTCAAATCTAGTGATGTGGGCATTGCCATTAGTGAAGGTACAGGTCATTTTTCACCGGCCTGCGACAGCATTTTAGATGCATCCAAGTTTGATCGCCTGCCTGATTTTATTCGTTATTCCCGATGGAGTGTATATGTCGTATATGCAAGCTTTTTTATCTCTGCAGCTTACAACATTACGGGTCTGAGCTATGCAGTTCAAGGCTTGCTTTCGCCTGTAATTGCAGCCATCATTATGCCCTTAAGTTCCATTTCAGTAGTAGTATTTACCACGTTGAGCACCAATATGTTAGCACGAAAATTAAACTTAAATTAATTAGTTATGGAGATCATCTTTATGCTCATAGGCATCAGTCTTTTGCTGGCCTTATTGTTTTTAGGAGCATTTATCAGAGCAGTGAAAACGGGTCAGTATGAGGATGATTACACTCCGTCAGTACGGATGCTTCTAGACGACAAACCCACTTCAAAAAAAACAGAAACAATAAAACCAACTAAACAATAGTCACAATGAATGTAGAGCACTTTCAATACGACAATAAGATTGTCAAGTATTTTATGATCGCCTCGGTCGTTTTCGGGGTGGTGGGCATGCTGGTGGGTTTAATCATTGCCACACAGCTTTTTATACCAGAGTTCAATCCTTTAGGACAGTACACCTCTTATGGGAGAATCCGGCCACTGCATACCAATGCGATTATTTTCGCTTTTGTGGGCAATGCCATATTCACTGGGGTGTATTATTCCACCCAGCGATTGCTTAAAGCTAGAATGCTTAGCGACACCCTTTCGTGGATTCATTTCTGGGGTTGGCAATTGATTATCGTTTTGGCAGCCATCACCTTGCCTATGGGCTATACTACTTCTAAAGAATATGCTGAATTGGAATGGCCTATTGACATTTTGATCACATTGGTTTGGGTAGTGTTTGGTATTAACATGATCGGAACTATGGTAAAGCGTAGAGAGCGTCACATCTACGTTGCCCTTTGGTTCTACATTGCTACTTGGGTTACTGTGGCTGTGCTGCATATTTTCAATTCATTTGAAATGCCTGTATCCATGCTTAAAAGCTACTCTGTATATGCAGGAGTTCAAGATGCTTTGGTACAGTGGTGGTATGGACACAATGCAGTTGCATTCTTCCTTACTACTCCTTATTTGGGATTGATGTATTACTTTTTGCCAAAGGCAGCCAATCGCCCCGTGTATTCATACAAGCTTTCTATTGTGCACTTCTGGGCTTTGATTTTTATCTACATCTGGGCAGGACCCCACCATTTGTTATACTCTGCTTTGCCTGATTGGGCACAAGCTTTAGGAGTGGTATTTTCTGTTATGTTGATTGCGCCTTCTTGGGGCGGGATGGTAAATGGACTGCTCACTCTACGTGGAGCTTGGGATCAGGTACGTGAAAATCCAGTTTTGAAGTTTTTTGTGGTAGCACTTACATGCTATGGTATGTCCACGTTTGAAGGGCCTATGCTTTCTCTAAAGAACGTAAATGCCATTGCTCACTTCACAGATTGGATTGTGGGTCACGTTCACATTGGAGGTTTGGGTTGGAATGGCTTCCTCACTTTCGCCATGCTGTATTGGCTGGTTCCTAGGATGTGGAATACGCAAATATTCTCCGTTAAGCTGGCAAACACCCATTTCTGGTTGGGTACTTTAGGAATAGTATTCTATGCTCTGCCTTTATACTTCTCAGGTTTTGCTCAAGGGCTGATGTGGAAAGAGTTTACTGAAGATGGATTTCTTCGCTATCCTAATTTCATAGAAACAGTAACTACCATCATACCCATGTATATCACTCGTGCAGTAGGTGGTTTATTATACCTCACCGGTACTTTGATTATGATCTACAATCTAATCAAAACCGCTCAACAGGGCACATTTGTAGCCAATGAAGATGCCGAGGCAGTAAGTATGACGCCTATGAAAGAAGGCGACAATTACTGGCACAGGGTTTTGGAGCGTAAGCCCATTCTCTTTACTACCATTTCATTGGTGGTTATTCTGATTGGTGGTGCAGTAGAGATCATTCCAACCATTTTGGTGAAATCCAACATTCCCACCATTGCGTCTGTGAAGCCTTACACTCCCTTGGAATTGCATGGAAGAGATCTTTATATCCGTGAGGGTTGCGTAGGATGCCATTCTCAACAGGTGCGACCTTTCCGCTCAGAAACCGAGCGCTATGGAGAATACTCTAAAGCAGGAGAATATGTATATGATCACCCCTTCCTATGGGGTAGTAAGCGAACTGGTCCTGATTTACATAGATTAGGCAAAAAGTATCCTGATAGCTGGCATTATCAGCACATGTTGGAGCCGACATTGATTTCTCCTGGGTCTATTATGCCTGCGTATGGCTGGCTCTACGATCAATCAATAGATGTATCCGATCTTAAAACAAAGATCAATGTGATGCGCACTTTAGGAGTGCCTTATGCAGAGGGTTATGAAGAGATAGCAGAAGCCGATCTCTGGGCTCAAGCCGACCAAATAGTGAAAAATCTGAAAACGGATGGCATAGAAGTGAGTCGAGAAACAGAAATCATTGCCTTGATTGCCTACATGCAGCGTCTAGGAACTGACATTAAATTGAAAGAAGAAACCGCTTTTAACCAATAAGAACATGTACAAAAACATTTTGCCCGGAATAGAGAATGTAGACTGGTACGGCCTGTTTTCATTGCTCATCTTTTTCACCTTCTTCGTAGTCATGAGCATTTATGTAATGCGTATGAGTAAGAAGCACATTCATACTATGGAGAATTTGCCTTTTGAAGATTCATTGACAGATAATAAAAATACCCATGAAAAAGCTATTTAACTCATTTTTTCCTCAATCACTGTTGGTAGGGATATTTTTGCTGGCTGGCAGTACCAGGTCTTGGGCTCAAGAAGCTGAAGGCGCTGAGGTTACAAAAGCAGAGCCTGGATTTTGGGATGCTATGATGACGATGGACGCACGTTTATTGATCATGCTAGGCATCGTAATGATGTTATTAATCATCATTCTGATCATGATGGGCTTTATGGTTTATATGCTCAACTACATCCTAAATGGGGAAACCGACAAGGATTCTGCTGTAGAAGTAGCCAAAGAAGCCAAACCAAGCATGCTGGCTGTATGGTACGAAAAGCTTGTTTCTGGTAAGTTGTATGAAGGTGAGCAGGAGCGCGCCATGATACTCAACCATGATTACGATGGCATAAGAGAAATGAATTATGGATTGCCGCCTTGGCTCACTACTTTCTTTGTAGTAACTATTGGATTTGGGATCATATACTTGATCAACATGTATGCACTAGGCACGGTACCACATCAGGCAGACGAGTATGAAGAGGAAATGGCTATGGCGGTAAAGCAACAAGAGGAGCGAAACAAGAAACTGGCAAATCTTATTGATGAAAATACAGTGACTTTAAATACTGATGCTTCTCTACTTGCTGAAGGACAAGAGATCTACCTTGCAAATTGTAGAGCATGTCATGGTGGTGAAGGTCAAGGTGGTGTGGGTCCAAATCTTACCGATAAATATTGGAAACACGGAGGCAGTATCAACGATGTTTTTAAAATTGTGAAATATGGCGTGCCTGACAAAGGAATGATTTCTTGGAGCAATAAATTGAATCCTTCAAAGATCAATGCGGTCTCAAATTACATCATGACCTTGGTAGGAACCAATCCTTCCAATCCTAAGGCGCCTGAAGGTGAGGAATACATTCCAGCGGATGAAAACAAATCTGTAGCCGCCAATTAAATAGATATTCAGATGTCAACCATAGTGGATTTCACTTATCCGGAAGAGACTTTTAGAGAAAAGCCCTCCAATATCGGGAGCGATAACAAGCGCTCTTGGATTTATGCCAAGCAGCCCAAAGGCACACTTACGCGCTATCGTATGTTGGTTGCCTATACGCTGCTCGCAGGTTTTCTCATTATTCCCTTTATCAAGATAGGTGGCAATCCACTATTTATGTTCAATCTGATTGATCGGCAATTCTTCATTTTTGGTCAGATATTTTGGCCGCAGGACTTTCCGTTGTTTTTGCTTTTTGGACTCATCTTTTTTGTGTTCATCATTCTTTTCACCGCCATTTATGGTAGGGTTTGGTGTGGATGGACCTGTCCGCAAACCATCCTTATGGAAATGGTTTTTCGACCTATAGATTATTTAATTGAGGGTGATTACAAGCAGCAGCGAAAGTTGGATGAAATGGATTGGAATGCTGAAAAAATAAGAAAGAAAGCACTTAAACATGCCGTGTACATAATTATCTCACTGGTGATGGCTCATGCCAGCATGGCCTATCTGGTGGGGTTAGATAGGGTAATAGAGTTAGTTTCGACCTCTCCTTTGGAGAACCTGTCAGGATTTTTAGGTCTACTGCTCTTTACCCTTGTATTCTATTTGGTTTTCTCACGTGTGCGAGAAATAGCCTGCACCGTGCTATGCCCTTATGGAAGATTACAATCGGTGCTGCTCACTAAAAATACAGCCGTGGTAGCCTACGACTACGTGAGGGGTGAGCCCAGAGGAAAAATCCAAAAACATGCAGAAGGGGTAGTCTTACCGAAAGGAGATTGTATTGATTGTAAACTCTGTGTGCATGTGTGCCCTACCGGTATTGATATTCGCAATGGCACCCAAATGGAATGCGTGAATTGCACAGCTTGTATTGATGCATGTGATGAAGTAATGGTTAAAATCAAGAAACCTAAAGGCCTTATTAGAATCGATTCCTTGTTCGGTATTGAGAATAAATCTCCTTTTAGACTTACAGCCAGAGTGGGATTGTATTCTTTGGTATTGGTGGGTCTGCTCGGCGTATTTGGGTTTTTAATCGCAGGTCGTACTTCTTTTGAAGCCAAAGTAATGCGGGTGCCGGGAACTCTATTTAGGACCAATGAAGCTGGAATGATTACGAATATGTTCAACATACAAGTGATCAATAAAACAAATACGAGACACGAACTTTTGGTGCGCACAGATCATCCGGATGCAGAAGTAAAGTTTGTAGGAGAAGCCATCTCCCTCGATCCGCAGGGGTCTGCGAGCACTGTGTTTTTTATAGAAATGGCACCAGAAAACATAAAAGGAATGAAAACAGAAATGAATATAGAATTATTGGCCGATGGCAAAGTAGTTCAGAGGGTAAAAACGAAGTTTATAGGATCATCCAAAATTACAAAGCCATGAATTGGGGCCATGGAATCGTGATCACCTTGGTGGTTTTTGCCATCATTATCCTACAATTTGTCTATCGAGCATTTCAATCCGATGTGAATTTGGTAGCTGCAGATTACTATAGGCAGGAGCTGGTCTATGAGGAGCATATTGAAAAATTGAAGAATACTGAGCGCATGAAAACTAATATGAGTGTAAAGTTCAATCAAGAAAGTCATACCCTAGGTTTCGATTTTCCAACTCCAGTAGAGAAGGGGAGTATCCATTTTTATCGCCCGTCTGATAGCAAGATTGATGTAAAAATGCGTTTGGAACCTTTTTCCGGGGGCAGCAAAGAAATAGATTTATCGGATCTGAAACGTGGAATTTGGACTGTAAAAGTAGAGTGGCAGGACAGCCTTAGAAAAATGTATTTTTTCGAGCACCATCTCTATATTCAGTAGTATGCTAGGTTTCTGGCCAGCATTGGTACTTGGCGTAGGAGCAGGGATTCATTGCACCTTTATGTGCGGTCCATTAATGCTTGCCATGCAGCGAAAGAATCTTAAAAGCAAGCTGACTTACCAATCTGGAAGAATCACAACCTACCTATCGCTAGGAGTACTTTTTGGAATAATAGGTCGAACTTTGTGGTTGGCCGGGCTTCAAAATCACTTGGCCATCGGAGCAGGCTTGCTCATTATTGTGATGGTATTACTTCCTGAGCGCTTATACCTTCAGTCTGCTCCTCTCAAAAGGTTGATGCAACTCAAAACTTCTTTACAGCTGCGCATCAAAGATCAGGGATTGCTCAACAGTTTTAGTTTGGGCATCTTGAATGGATTGGTGCCATGCCCTATGGTGTATGTAGCTCTGGCAGGAGCATTGGGAATGGCCAATGTTCCAGATGCAGCACTCTTTATGTTGATTTTTGGAGCGGGAACTTTGCTTTGGTTGGTGCCCGTAATTTTTTCTTCAGGCTGGATTGAAAAAATTCTACCCCTTCGTGCTATGCAGAAGATAAGCCCAATGGTTGCCGTTTTATTGGCAGTGTGGCTTATTTTGAGAGGAGCAAATGTAGATATTCCTTATGTGGCGCATAAAATTCAATTTCCTAATGGCCCTTCTACAACGATAGAAAATTGCGATTAGCAGTATTCTATGGTTAAGGTTATTTATTCCCTCCCTTCGGGATTGAACGACCTCTACCACCTTGATAACAAATAAGAACGATTCTTTTGGTTTTTAGAGATCCATGCATAGCTCACTGTTAAAACCTTGGGGTATGGGTTTGTTACACTGCTCTTTTTGATTTGCAGTCCAGTAGCCCTTTGAATGATTTAAAACTATTCTTAAATTACTTTATTCCCCTTCAAGCATTCCAAGCCTTAAACTTATCTTGTTCGTTAGTAGCCTCTTGAGCCCTTCCGTAATTCTTTAAATAGCTACCCGGAATATTTACGAATACGGATTGACCAATCAGGTCAAAACTTACCCTAACCCTATGCTCTCCTTGCACGGAAACCAACTCACCTTTCATCCCAATCATGGGTCCGGCCATTACCTCTACCCTGTCACCAGGTTCAAAGTGTGTTTCTACCACTTCAAGGCCCACATCTTCTAGCAGCATTCTTTTGATCAGGCTAATGTCGGTTTCTGGAACTACTACTGCCTTGCGCTCAAAAGTGATGAAACGAACCACACCATAGGTGCGCAACACCTGCAAGTATTCCTTTTCTGAAACATACACAAACATGTAGGATCGGAATAAGGGTTCTTCTACCCATTTTTTGCGGTCGCTCCATTGCTTGAGTTGGCGCAACAAGGGCAGATAGGCTTCTATGGCTTGTTTTCTTAGTTGTTCGTAAACCTTTTTCTCTGCCCTAGGATTGGTGTAGATGGCGTACCAATGGTATTCCAAGTGTTCTCCCATAAGTCATGATGCTGTTTTGATCAGTAAATATAAGGAAGCAAAACAAAGGATGTAGCAGGAGTGTTCCGTAAAGAGGAATGAAAGTGATGATTAACAACTCAATGGATGATATACTTGACCAAAAATCAAGTTTTTTAAATGATGAGAAGATATTTTTAAGTTGAGTCAGGTTGTATTAAACCTTCACAGAGGCCGATACCAAACTGCGCACTGCTTCTGCTATGCCACCGGGTCCAATTCCACATTCATCATGTAATTCTATTTGCTCTCCATGCTCCACAATGCTATCGGGAATACCCAACCTGATCACTTTGGCACTGTACCCATGATCTGCCATAAATTCTACAATGGCAGAGCCGAATCCACCCATAATGCATCCATCTTCTACAGTCACTACTTTATTATATTTCTGAAAAATTTCGTGCAGCAGTTCCTCATCAAGAGGTTTTGCGAATCTCATATCATAATGAGCTGGATGCAAATCGTCTTCTGCCAAGAGCTTTCTTGATTCATACACGTAATTGCCAATGTGGCCAATGGTAAGTATCGCTACTTCTTCTCCATCGCATATCTTTCGGCCTTTGCCAATGGTGATTTCCTCAAAGGGAGTCCGCCAATCGGGCATCATCCCATTTCCTCTTGGGTATCGTATGCTGAAAGGACCGTGATTTTTTAGCTGAGCCGTGTACATCAGGTTTCTCAGCTCTTGCTCATTCATGGGTGCACTTACAATCATGTGCGGAATGCAACGCATAAAGGCAATGTCATACGCACCATGATGTGTGGGGCCATCTGCACCCGCAAATCCTGCCCTATCCATGCAAAAAATGACCTGCAATTCCTGTAGACATACATCATGGATCACCTGATCGTAAGCCCTCTGCATGAAGGTAGAGTAGATATTACAAAAAGGAACCAACCCTTGTGTAGCCAATCCAGCGGAGAAAGTAACGGCATGTTGCTCTGCAATGCCTACATCAAATGCACGCTCAGGCATTTCTTTCATCATGATATTCATGCTGCTTCCGCTAGGCATAGCGGGTGTTACACCCATTACGTTTGGATTCAGTTTGGCAAGCTCTACAATAGTATGTCCGAATACATCCTGATACTTCGGGGGCTGAGGAGCATCATAAGTTTTCTTATAAATCTCTCCGGTGATTTTATCAAAAAGCCCTGGCGCATGCCACTTGGTTTGATCTTTTTCTGCCAATGCATAGCCTTTTCCTTTCACCGTAAGACAATGCAGGATTTTAGGACCGGGTATATTTTTTAAGTCTTCTAATACTGCTACTACATGGTTGATGTCATGTCCATCAATGGGACCGAAGTATCGAAGATTGAGTGATTCAAATAAGTTGCTTTGCTTGAGTAAAGTTGATTTGAGACCATTTTCAATCTTTGAAACAATCTCTTGAGCATTAGGTCCAAACTTGCTGATCTTTCCTAGTAATTTCCACACTTCATCTCTCATCTTATTATAAGTCTGAGAGGTGGTGATGTCGGTGAGATAGTCTTTAAGTGCCCCTACATTCGGGTCGATAGACATGCAATTGTCATTAAGCACGATGAGCAAATTGCTGTTGGTACTCCCCGCATGGTTCATTCCTTCAAAGGCTATTCCACCAGTCATGGCTCCATCCCCGATCACAGCTACATGCTGAATGTGATTTTTGCCTTGATACTGATTGGCTATGGCCATGCCCAATCCTGCGGAAATAGAGGTGGAGGAATGTCCCACGCCAAAGGTGTCAAATGAGCTTTCTTTGCGTTTAGGAAATCCGCTAATTCCCCCATAAAATCTATTGGTATGAAAGCGATCCCTTCTACCAGTAAGAATTTTATGCCCGTATGCTTGGTGGCCTACATCCCAAACCAATTGATCTTCCGGGGTATTTAGAACATAATGAAGAGCTACGGTGAGCTCCACCACACCCAAGCTTGCTCCGAAATGTCCTCCATAAACAGACACATTGTCTATGATAAACTGTCTGAGTTCTTCGCAAACCTCATAAAGCTGAGATCTCTCAAGTTTTCTCAGATCAGCCGGTTCATTGATCCTGGCGAGCAGTTTTCCTGGTTTAATAAGCATTTTTTATGTTTTTGTAGGAAAGCATATAGGGTCAAACCATGCCTGCCAAAAAATGTTTGAGTTTAGGTAGTTCTGCAAAGATAGTTTTTTTCAACCTATCTTTCGGTTCGGCTTTGGCTTGGCCTATATTTGAATCGCAATGTGAACCAATGGCAACTTTTCTGTTTTGAGTTTCGAAATAAAACTTCCGCTATTTCAAGGTCCTTTTGATTTGTTGCTCTTTTTTATTGAGCG
The DNA here is from genome assembly GCA_036735585.1 of Cytophagales bacterium. Classification (GTDB taxonomy): domain Bacteria; phylum Bacteroidota; class Bacteroidia; order Cytophagales; family JAIYAX01; genus JAIYAX01. The sequence continues at coordinate 15,971 of DAINOB010000009.1, forward strand.
TGACGAATTGGATGTTTATGATATTCCCATTGCCAAGATCACTCAAGATTTTCTAGAATATCTTCATCATTTAGAATCCTTGAACCTAGAGGTAGCTAGTGAATTTATCCTGGTGGCAGCAACACTTATGCGGATCAAAGCTAAAATGTTGTTACCCAGAAAGGAGCTTGATGAGCAAGGCAATGAAATAGATCCGAGAGATGAACTGGTAAAACACCTAATAGAATACAAGAAATATAAGGCCGCAGCTCAGCTTATGGCAGAAATGGAGGATTCCAGACTGAATCTTGTGTCACGAGGGAATGTGCTCAGGGAAATTCAGCTTATTCAAAAAACCACCGGTACAGAGGAAGCTTTAGAAAAAATAGACCTTTACAAGCTTTTGCGCACGTATACTAAAGTGATGGAGCGCTTTGAAATTCGAGACAAAAAGCCCACACACACCATAGTGCAATATCCCTACACCATCGAGGATAAAAAGGATTATATTCTCTCAAGGGTGGCACATGGAGAAGATGTTCCTTTTACTGAGTTGATAGCCGATGAAAAAACCAGAATAGCGGCAGTGTTTAATTTCCTTGCAATTTTAGAGTTGGTGCAACTTGAGTATTTAATGCTGAGAGTAGGAGAAGGATTTAACAATTTCTGGATTTCTAAACGAGAGAAAACTACTGCCTAAGATGGCTGCTATAGACCTACAAACGAAAAAAATCATCAATGCCCTGAATCCCTGGCGTATCTTAATCCCTATGGGTTTGGGCATAGCAGTTACAGGCTATCTAATGTATTCAAATTACAATGAAGATGATTTCAACCGCTTTTTTGAAGGAAATCTGTTGTGGATTGGAATGGCTCTTCTCGTATTGCTAATCAGAGATGTGGGATATGTCTATAGGATAAAGCACATTACAGAAGGAGGCCTCAATCTTCGGAGCAGCATTTATGTAATCATTTTATGGGAGTTTGCCTCTGCAATTACCCCATCTGCTGTTGGAGGCACAGCCATAGCGGTATTTATATTAATGAAAGAAGGTTTGCACATGGGTAGATCGCTCGCCTATGTGATGGTAACGGCTATGCTTGACAACCTATTTTTCATTGTATTTGCGCCTTTGGTTATTTTTTTGACGGCAGGCAGTGTGTTCCCTGACATTTCAGGAATGAATTATCAATTTCCTAAAGGATTGGAATACACGTTTATGATCAGTTATGGACTTATAGCATTGTATACCCTGCTGATGAGTTATGGCCTTTTCTTTAAACCAAGAACTTTTAAATGGTTATTAATCAAATCAACCAGTATTGGTTTCTTACGCAAATGGAGGAGAGCAGCCAGTGAAAATGGAGATGAAGTAATCCTTGCCTCCGAGGCACTAAGGCATAAAAGCCTAAATTATTGGCTCATCGCAGTTGGTTTCACTGTGCTGATTTGGAGTGCCAGATATGCTTTGGTTAACTGCCTCATCATGGCCTACGTAGATCTTAATTTGCAGCAAAACATGCTGGCCTTCAGCCGTCAGATCATCATGTGGATTGTAATGCTGATATCTCCAACACCTGGTGGCAGCGGCATTGCAGAGGGTGTGTTTCCTATGTTCTTTGGCGACCTTATTGGAAACTTATCTACCCTAATCAGCTTGTTTTGGAGATTGTTTACCTACTATCCCTACCTTTTGCTTGGGGCTATCTTCTTCCCCAGATGGATCAGAAGGGTATTCTTTAAGAAGAGTCTTGAAGATCTTAAGAATACCTAAGTCCAATATTTTGCATAAAAAAAAGCTCCTTGGGGGAGCTTTCTTTAGTTGTAGAATACGATTTTAAGGCTTAATGATTTCTGTGTCCTTTGCTTCGTCAGAGATCACGTAAATGATCACCTTCTTCTCTGTGCTGTTGGCATACATAGATTTATAATAACCAATGGCACGCTCCTTAGAGATCATGAGCGGATAGCTTACCCCTTTGTGTATGTAAGTTTTCTTTTGGGTGTCTTTTTCCTGAACGTATCTCAACTCTAAGTCTGGACCCGCAGCCATAACCCAAGTCCAACTAAGAAAGAATGCAACAAGTAGAGTCAACTTTTTCATATCCATTGATTTGAAACTAAAGTAAGTAAAAAATCAGAATTGCTCCAAACCTGCGAAAAAGAATGAAGCCTCAATTAAGGCATTCTCGTCTGAGTCTGAGCCATGTACTGCATTGGCTTCTATAGATTTTGCAAATATCTTTCTGATGGTTCCCTCATCTGCATTTGCTGGATTTGTTGCGCCAATAAGTTTTCTGAAATCGCTCACTGCATTTTCCTTTTGCAACACCATAGCTATAATATTACCAGAGGACATATATTGACACAAATCATTGTAAAAAGGTCTCTCGCTGTGCACAGCATAGAATTGTCCAGCTCTTTCGCTGCTTAACCTCGTAAGTTTAAGGGCTAAAATTTTAAATCCTGCTGCCTCAATCATTTTAAGAATAGAACCTGTGTGCCCATCAGCAAAAGCATCTGGCTTAATCATAGAAAAGGTAACGTTGCCGGTCATGTTGTTTTGATATAAATGAATGGTGTGTGAAATATATTGGTTTGCAATTTATAAAAAAGCGGGCACACTGCTGAGTGTACAATTTGCTTTGGTTTTTAAATGGGTAATTTGGAATTTTGCACCTTACGCTTCAAATGCCCAACATGTCTCAAGGCAAAGACTTCAAAGCCCTTTTTCATCCACATTCTAAAATCATCATTACTTCTCATCATAAGCCGGATGCTGACGCTTTGGGTTCTTCACTTGCTTTATTGATGTATTTAGAGAAACTAGGGCATCAATGCTCTGTAATCTCTCCTTCAGATTATCCAGCATTTTTGTATTGGATGAAAGGCCATGAGCGGGTGATTAATTATGAAGATAAAGCTTTGCGCGCCAAAGCAGATCAGGCAATTGCAGAAGCAGATTGGATTTGTTGTCTTGATTTCAACAGGCTGAACAGAACGCATGAAATGGAGCAAGCCCTACGCCAAAGCAAAGCTAGGAAAGTGCTCATAGACCATCATTTGGACAAAGAAAATTTCGCAGACTTTGAATACTACGATACCAATGCTTCCGCTACTTGCGAACTCATTTATAGGTTGATCTGTGATCAAAATGATCATTTAGAAATAGATATCAGCATGGGTGAATGTCTCTATGCAGGCATCATGACAGATACCGGCTCATTCAGGCATGCTTGTACCACCCCACTTGTGCACCGAATTGCGGCTGAATTGATGGAAATTGGGGTAAACACCAATCAAATACATCGATGGGTGTATGATAACAGTACAGAAGAAAGGCTCCAGTTTTTAGGCTATATTTTAAAAGAGAAACTGAAAGTAATCCCCGAGTATCATACCGCTTACATCGCCATAACTTCTGATGAATTAAAAGCTTATCGCTCTCAAACGGGGGATACAGAAGGATTTGTAAACTATGCTTTATCTATAGAGCATGTTAAAATGGCGGTAATTCTTATTGATCGTGGCGAAATGGTAAAAATATCTTTTAGGTCTGTAGATGATATAAATGTCAATAACTTTGCTCAACAATTCTTTGAGGGAGGTGGCCATAAAAATGCTGCAGGTGGTAAAAGCACACAATCTCTTGAAAAAACTGTAGAACGATTGATAAACGCCTTACCTCAACTTAAAGAGCTCAAAACTACAATTCATTAAACTATACAATCACAAATAAAACCCATGAAGATTAAATCAATGTTTGCTGCTGCATCCTTGGCAATTGCCGCTGCAGCTTTATATTCCTGCTCTGGCAGTAAAAATAGCGGTGGTTATCGTATCGCAGAAAATGGTGCAGAATACGTGATTTACCAAGACGAAGAAGGACCCACTGCCCAAGTAGGTGATATGCTTGTGATGCACATGATCTTGAGAAATTCTACCGATTCTATCTTGCGCAATACCTACACTGAAGGCCAAGCCTTTCAATACCTGCTTGCTGAGTCCCCTTTCAAAGGTAGTGCTGATGCTGCGCTCACACTTTTCTCTAAAGGCGATAGCGGTACTTTTCTAGTGCTAGCAGATAGCATGTTCTTAACATATGGTCAGCCCGTTCCTCCAGAAATTCTTCCAGGAAGCAAGCTTAGCTTTCAGGTGAAAATAGAAGATATCAAATCAGCTGAGCAAATGAAAAAAGAGCAAGAAGAGATGATGAAAAATCAAAACCAGGCAGCGGCAGCACAAATACAAACTGACGAAGAAATCATCAGCAAATATTTGAGTGAAAACAACATTAAGGCTGAGCGCTATGAATCAGGTTTGTACTATCAAAAATCAAAGGATGGCAAAGGCGAAACACCAAAGCAAGGAAATATGCTTTCTGTTCACTACACCGGCATGCTCATGAATGGAACCAAATTCGATAGCTCTGTTGACAGAGGACAGCCATTTTCTTTTCAGGTTGGAGTAGGCCAAGTGATCAGAGGATGGGATGAAGGTCTCATGAAAATGAAAGTTGGGGAAAAAGGAACCTTATTTATACCATCGGGTATGGCTTATGGTGCTCAAGGATCCGGTCAATTGATTCCACCCAATTCAGTGTTGAAGTTTGAAGTAGAGTTGTTAGGTATCAGCGAACAACCATAATTCTTATGCCCCGCCTGATAAGGCATTTTCTTTTGTGTCTGATGTGTTTTGTATGCGGAAATGATTTTTCTCATGCACAATCCACATCAGACACAACTTTTTTAGAGCATGGGATATATTATCTTACACTTAAGGCGGGGAAACAAACCACTAAATCAATTCCCACATCCTATTGGATCAAGTACCGCACTTGGCTCGCAGACGGAGAGATGGTAGATGAATCAAACGAACAAGGCATACTGGTAAATCTAAAAGAAGAAGGTTTTATACCTGGCTGGTATATCTTATTGCCTGCATTAAGTAAAGGAGTAAAGGTAAAGTCCTTTATCCCCTCCACGGAGGCTTATGGTATCGAAGGGCAGCGCGATCCCCGCAATTATGAAAGTTTTGTGGTGCCTCCTCATGCTGATCTGTGGTTTGAGATTGAAGTTCTGAATACCAAATAAAGCTTAGATGTGCTACAACATCGCTTTTCTCACTAAGAAACTAGAAATCTACGAAAAGCGATATGGTGCTTCATTTAAAAGCGACCCTCCAACTGCATCTTTTCATAGCAGCGGATTTAGCCATCCCATGGCTCCTGTCATAAGCTCTAAACAGTTTGATTCCATTCAGATAATGCAATGGGGACTTATTCCTCACTGGGTAAAAAGCTGGAATGAGGCTCAAAAAATATGGAATCAAACACTGAATGCACGCAGTGAGACAGTTTTTGAAAAACCATCATTCAGAAAAGCTATTAAGGATCAGCGTTGTGTAGTGCTGATAGATGCATTTTTTGAACACCAGCAGGTTGGAAAAGCAAAAGTACCCTGGAAAATAGAAGATGTACAGGGGGAGCCTCTTGCACTTGCAGGTATTTACGATGTTTGGCACAACCCAGAAAGCCCTCATCAAGTAATTCAAACTTTTTCAATCATCACCACCCGTTCAAGTGAATGGATGTCCTACATTCATAACGCAACAATTGACCCTAGAATGCCCGTAATACTGCTGCCCGAAGAAGTAAAACCTTGGCTCTCTGGAGAGGACAAGCAAAGCATTCAGTCTTTTTTTAAGCCTTTTGCAGAGGATGGACTTAAAGCGCACACCATCGGCAAACTCAGTGGAAAAGAATATGTAGGAAACATCCC
>DAINOB010000010.1:0-21060 GCA_036735585.1 Cytophagales bacterium
ATAGCCCACGGTTGAAACCGTGGGCTATGGATTAGTTGAAAACCCCCATCCTTAGTTCCCTTGTAGAAGACTCTGAGGGAAACGGAATACCTCGTTGGTGGAGCTACGAACACGACCCATAGTAACTCCAACAAAGTTGGGGATTTTATTATATAGCATTAGTCCAATGACTTCTTAAATCCTATTGGTTTTCTATTACCTAATGCTGGTCTCACCAGTTCCTCAATGATTAGGTAAATATTCCTTATTTGATCATTGTTCTCACTTTGGATATCACTTACCTCATTGATTTTTCTCAACAATTCTTCGTAATTCATAGCCCATTGTCGCATTTTTACAAATACGCGCATGATGGAAATATTAACTTGAATAGCTGTTTGACTATTAAGAACAGAAGAAAGCATAGCAACACCTTGTTCAGTAAACATATATGGAGGCGTTCTACGGCCACCCCAGCTTGAGGTCACAGATTGTGACTTCAAGTTTTCCCATTCTTCGTTGTTGAGTTGAAACATGAAATCTTCAGGAAAACGATCAGGATTTCTTTTAACTGCTTGATTCAGAACTTTTGTTTCAACTCCATACATCTCTGCTAATTCACTGTCAATCATTACTTTTTGATTTCGAATTAAATAAATGGCTCTACTTATTCGCTCTTGTATGATAAGTTCATGACCGTTTTCCATGCCTGGTTTATTTTCAATCAAAAGGGTTGAGACATTACTTTACGACACCAAATTATGTAAATACCCTGAAGATGATTTTCATTCTTATAATTTTTTTTAAAGCTAGTCACTACTTCTTCACTCTTGTTGGTGTTGTGGTCAACAAGGTTTCCATTGCAACAATACCTCGTTGGTGGAGCTACGAACTATGCCCATTCTAACACAACAAGGGCATAATCTATTCTTTTTGGTTTCGTGGTCCATCCATAGCCCACGGTTTCAACTGTGAGCTATTCGGGATTGTAACAGTTTTTTATCTCTCCTTTGTAGATTCTCTTGCCTCCTACCCATCCTTTTTAACAAATTGCAACCCAAAACACGATAGAAGATATGGGAAGAATATTTGAAACCAGGAAGCACAAGATGTTTAAGCGCTATGCCAAAATGGCCAAAACATTCACCAAACTAGGGAAAGACATCGCAATAGCGGTAAAACAAGGCGGCCCTGACCCATCTACAAATTCAAAATTAAGAGCCATAATCCAAAATGCTAAGGCGGTAAACATGCCAAAGGATAACGTGGAGAGAGCCATCAAAAAAGCCAGCAGCAAAGACCAAGAAGATTATAAAGAAGTGGTATACGAAGGATATGGTCCACACGGTGTCGCCATTCTTGTGGAGTGCACTACCGACAATATCAACCGCACTGTGGCCAATGTAAGAAGCTATTTTACCCGAAGTGGTGGCAGCCTGGGAACAAGCGGATCCTTGGACTTTATTTTTGAGCGTAAAAGTGTTTTCATCGTTCAACCCAAAGAGGATCTACCCTTGGAAGACATGGAATTAGAACTCATAGACTTTGGCGCTGAAGAAGTGTTCATGAATGAAGAAGGCCAAATCATGATTTATGGTGCGTTTACAGAGTTTGGAGCAATTCAGAAATATTTGGAGGATGGTGGTTTTGAGATCGTATCTGCGGATTTTGAGCGTCTTAACCATGATTTCAAAGACCTCAATGCAGAACAAGAAGCAGACATTGTAAAGCTTGTAGATAAGTTTGAAGAAGATGACGATGTTCAAAATGTATTTCACAATGCCAGATTGAGCGAGGCTTAGTACATTTTCTTTCTGTGAAGAGAATTTAAACAACATGTGGATAACCCATTCCCCCTACTTGAAACAACAGCAATTTCTATGACGTAATGCTTCTGATCTAACCCATCACCTAGTCTATGGAATATTACCTTATTAAATTACTTGATAACGATATACAATTACTTAAGGCTGTACAAAAAACCGATTGGTGTCAGGACTCTACGCAGAACTGCATTCCACGTATAGACAAGCAAATCCAAAATTTAGTAAAAGTAAAGCAGGGTATAGGTAAACTACCGGCTCGCCTATAATTCATGAATTGAGCCTATGGTTGACTTGTGTTTATAGCACAATTTGTACCTTGCCCTTGAATGAATTTACCACACACCAAAGCCCTTCTTCTTAGCACTTCTACGCTCCATGGAGGTCATTATCTAGAGTATTGTAAGAGCCAGATAGTAGATCATTTTCATGGTGTTTCAGAAATACTATTTATTCCTTACGCTCGACCGTCCGGTATTTCTCATGATGGGTATACCCGAAGAGCAGCTTTATTTTTTGAAACTATAGGCATTAATATCATTGGCTTGCACACCTTCCAAGACCCTAAAGAAGCACTTCATAAAGCTCAAGGCGTATTTACTGGAGGAGGAAACACTTTTGTATTACTTCAAAGCCTGCAAAATCTTGGCTTAGTTTCAGTTTTAAATGAAGTTATTCTCTCAGGACAATGCATCTACATGGGTTCAAGCGCAGGAACCAATTTGGCAGGTAAAAGTATAGGTACTACCAACGATATGCCCATAGTTTGGCCAAAAAGTCTTGATGCCATAGGAATTGTACCGTTTAATATAAATCCTCACTATCTAGATCCTCTGTCAGAATCTACCCATATGGGAGAGACTAGAGAGACACGCATCAAGGAATTTCATGAATTCAATGAGCAACCTGTTTTAGGCTTACGAGAAGGCAGCTATTTAAAAATAGAGAACAATACCGTTCACTTGCATGGACAGTTGAGTGCAAGATTATTTCAAGCTCGTCAAGAGCCACAAGAACTATCACCCGGAAATATTAGCTCCTACCTATTATGAGAATTCTTAGCGATGACACCTGTTTTATTCTTATCGATGTTCAGGAAAGGTTATTCCCGCATATTGATCAGCACTTAGAATTGCTTGATAAACTAAAAGTATTGGTGCAGGGCATACATCTTTTGGAACTTCCTATGCTTGTTACCGAGCAATACACAAAAGGGCTAGGAACTACTATTCCTGCTTTAGCTGAACTACTTTCTGAAGTAGAAATCTTTGAAAAGATGTCTTTTTCATGCTGTGACGAGCCCCGACTTATGATAAAGCTGCACGAAACTCAAAAACAAAATGTGGTTTTGGCAGGCATAGAAGCACATGTATGCGTACTGCAAACTGTTCTAGATTTGAGAGAAAATGGCTACAACCCTATAGTAGTGGCTGATGCGGTTTCTTCCAGACGTGCATTTGACAAGCAAATTGCCTTAGATCGCATTAAGCGAGAGGGTGGCATTATAACCACCACCGAATCCTTACTTTTAGAACTGTGTAGAACTTCAGCCACAGATACCTTCAAGCGAATTTCAGCTTTGATAAAATGATCTAATCAGTTATCTCCAAGCTTCCACCATTTAAGGTAATGTCAAGAAAGATTACGCCTGGCGCATTTACATAATAGTGCTCATTGGTATAAAGGCCTGTACTTTTGAGTATTAAAGATGCTGGCAATTGAGCGCCTGCCATCCTCGAACGATGTAGGCGAAGAACAACAGGGCTGTTGTTTTCAGGCAAATTAATTTCTAGCCTTCCGGCTGTTACCTGTCCTTTTACTCTTATCACTTTACGGCTAAACTTGCTGAAGCCTAGTTTCACTTTACCATATTTGATATCTGCAACCACATGCCCAGAATTGAAATGATCTAGATAAGCTATAGAAACTGTTCCTGCATCAGCTTGCAGTTTAAGGGTATCTAGTTTGCTCACATTGGGTTGGTTCAGTCCATACACTAGGTCTACATCTGCACTCCCTGCCCTTATTTGCAAAGCATCAAGTGGAAGGCCTGATAAGTTCATAGTTCCTTTGCCCGAACGAAAATCAAGCTCCAAGTGTGCAGATTTCTTCTTGCTTAAAAAGACTTGAATGGCATTTTGGGGATCATCTGCTTTTTCAGTTCCTTTTCTGAATGGATTAAAATTATATTCCACAGAGCCATCAGAATTGATCTTTCCCTCCTTTTTCAAGAAAAAAAATCGTGCACTATCCGCATTATGATCAAACACCTGAGTATATGTACCCTCATCGTAGCTTCCTGCAATTTTCACAAGTGCTGGATTGTCAGCAGTGCTAAAGGTGCAGTCTGCATTGGTGGAAACAAACCTAAGCTTATAGGCATCAATATCTGTCCGATCGGCCCAGCTATGAGAAAAAGAATCCCCTTGAAACAGAAATAAAGGAATTAATGTAAAAAATAAGCTGAGCTTGAGATAAAGCTTAAGACTGATCATGGCGAAAAATAGTGATTCCCGACCACTTCATAAAACCAAAGAAATAAACGATTGCTTGGAAGAGAATATTAACCAGCAATCCGACTTATACTCCATTAATGTAATCTGTTATTTTAAAAAGAGCCAACGTGTATATTTGACCAAAACAGTAGAGATATGTATGTGTATCGAGCCCTTCTGAATCATCAAATCAAATCCTTTTTCAGATCATCTGTTTGGCAGCGAAACATGGTGCTGAATATTCTCATGGTTCTGGCCATTCTTTACTTTGCAAGTATTTTTATTTTCATGGGTTTTGTGATGAGCGAATTGCTTGACGCACTTGTACCCCAGAAAAGCGCAACAGAAGCCCTAAGCAGATACATTATTGTGTATGTGTTGGCAGATTTTTTATCTCGGTTTTTCATGCAGGGGCTGCCTGTTCTTAAGATTCAACCATACCTTCACTTGCCCCTAAACAGAGCATCTTTGGTGCATAATATTCTTTTGAGAAGCATCTTCAACAGCTTCTCCTTGCTACCTCTCTTGCTTTTGATTCCTTTTGTGAGCAGCATTTATGAGAGCAGTGGTCAATTAATGCTGCTGATAATATGGGTTTTTCAGATTATGATTTTCCTAGGGGCCTCTACTTTACTGTTGGGTTGGCTAAAAAGATATCTTATACAAAAGCAAAGAATCATTTGGCTCATTATCCCTGTAGTAGCACTTACTTTCTACACGGGATATGCAGGAATTCTCCCTTGGCTGGATTGGTCAGAATGGTTCTTCTCAGGAATTTTAAAGGGAAATGTCATAGGATTATTGATCACTCTTTTGTGTTTCGTTTCAATCTATCTTTTCAATTTCCGATTTCTGCAAAACCAAATTTATCCAGAGCTTTTCTCTACACGAGATGGTAATTCTTCAAAAGAGTCTAAGCTGTTAAGTAGTCTTGGAGAAAAGGGACTCACTGGGGCTCTAGTGATGAATGAAGTAAAGTTGATCTTAAGGAATAAAAGGCCAAAATCAGTGATGATGTTGAGTCTTTTTTTCTGCCTGTATGGATTGGTTTTTTATTTCAACAAGTCTTATGGGAGCTACAGCACCATATTTTTGTTTGCAGGTATTTTTACAACTGGGGCTTTTATGATTCAGTATGGCCAGTTTTTGATCAGTTGGGAAGCCTCCTTTATGGATGGAATCTTTAGCAGACCCTTGGCTTTGAGAGAGTGGCTTCGTGCGAAATTGTGGCTCATGGCAGGTAGTGTGGTGTTATTGTATCTGCTAAGCATGCCAATAGCCCTGTACTTTGGAGTTTCTATCTTGAAAATCAATACCGCCTGTGCCATTTTCAATATTGGGTTTAATTCATTTGTCATGCTCACAGCCGCCACCTTCAACAAAAAGAAAGTAGATCTCTCAAAAGGCAGCAGTTTCAATTGGCAGGGAGTAGGTGCAGCACAATGGCTAGTAGGCATTCCCATCTTATTAATCCCTGTATTGATATACTTTCCATTTGCCCTTTTTGAAGCCTTTGACGCTGCCCTTCTTACCCTTTCAGGGATTGGACTTATCAGTTTACTATCCTCTAAAGCATGGTTTGCTATGATTACAAAAAACATTCAAGACCGAAAATTTGACACGTTATCGGGATTTAGACAAAACGATTAATTGCTGAATTATGATTCTAGAAACAACTCAACTTAAGAAAGAATACAGCGGGCAAGTGGTTTTGGACCTGCCACAATTATCTATACAAAAAGCGGAAACTGTGGGTCTCATCGGAAATAATGGTGCAGGTAAAACCACCTTTTTTCGATTGCTCTTAGACCTTATTGCACCTTCTTCTGGAGAGGTGCGGTTGTTTGGTGCCAGTGTACAGCACTCAGAGCATTGGAAAAAAACTACAGGCTCATTTGTTGACGAATCATTTCTCATCGATTATTTAAGTCCAGAGGAGTATTTCAGCTTTTTAGCAAAGCTTTATGGACTTGACGCTGCTGAGCTCGATGCATTTAAGTCTCGTTGGGAATACCTCTTTAATGGAGAGATTTTGACAAAAAAAGGGAAATACATTCGTGACCTTAGCAAAGGAAACATGAAAAAAGTAGGTATTGCGGCTGCACTCATGCATGCTCCACAGTTGCTTATTCTAGATGAGCCCTTTGCCAATCTTGACCCCACCTCTCAAATCAGACTGAAAAAAATGCTCAATGAAGAAGCCGAAACCAAAGGAACTACCCTATTGATCTCTAGCCATGACCTCAATCACGTCACAGAAGTTTGCAATAGAACCCTAGTGCTTGAAAAAGGCCTACTTATACGCGACATAGCCACTTCTGAGAATACACTAGCAGAGTTGGAGCATTACTTTTCTGCTTAACTAATTTCTTTTTCGTTTTACAGGAAACATCCATCTAATTGAAGGAAGTCATTTACCTTTGATTTATGTTGTTAGACGAATACACACAATACAGTGAAGCTCAGATGATGATGGCACCTCAGGAGTCAGATTATTCAGAGTTATATCACAAATATCTAAGGCTCAACCACACACGTTTTAATAGAATTTTGAGTCACGTAGAGATATTGGAGCCTTTAGAATCGATAGTAAAGCAATTTTCTACCCCAATGCATTGGATTATAATTACAGAACCTTGGTGCGGAGATGCTGCTCAAAGTGTTCCTATAATGCTGAAGACCGCAGCACTCAATGCATTGATCCAGGTAGATCTTGTCTTGAGAGATAGAAACCCTGACATCATGAATCAATATCTAACGGAGGGCAGCAAATCCATCCCCATTCTTGTGATCAGAGATGCAGACGGAAATGATCTCGCAGTATGGGGACCTCGACCTGTAGAAGCCCAAGCCTTGGTCAATAAACTAAAGCAAACCCCAACTATAACTAAAGAAGATGCTATGGAGCAAGTACAGCGTTGGTACATCCAAGATAAATTTACCGCAGTACAAGAGGAATTAAAGTTGATTTTGCATAATTTGCTCAAAAATTAACTATACATAAAATGGCTAAATATCTTGTCTTTGCCTTGTTTCTGGTTTACTCTTCTGGTTTTGCCCAGGATCCAGTAGCAGATAGTTTGCAGCGCGAACTGAAAATAATGGAGCTAAAAATAAAGCAAATGGAACTCAACCGCCAAGCTTATACCAATAGCCCTAGTGAATCAATGATGACAGGTTACCCTGTACTCACAGATAAGAGATGGGTCAAATTTTACAATGCTAAAAACAACATTACCCTTAACGCTTTTGCCATATTCATTGGAGGAATAGAAATAGGCTATGAAAGGCTCTTTAATAATTCTTTTGGTATCCGTATGATTGGTGGATTCTACACGTCTGAAAACCCAGCCTTTTATAATTTTGCTACATTTTATGAAGGATATCGTGGGGAGATTCAAGCAAGATGGTATTTGGAAAAAGGTGAGCACACCAAGAATGGAATTCCATTTTTTATTATATCCGCCTCATACAAGAATATTTATTTACGTCAGGATGAAAATCAATTTTTTAGTTTTGCAAATTCAAACAGTATCAAGAAAAGTTACTCCTCTTGCATATATCCTTCTGCGCTTTTTGGGTATAGAAGGCATATTTACAAAGGTTTTTTTGCAGAACTTACTGCCGGTATAGCCTACAATTTTATCTTAGATAATACTGGAAAGGAAAATGTGCACATTCCAATAGTGAATCCTTATACCAGTGCTACCCAATTCCGTAGCACATTTGTAGTGGGAACTACATTTTAATCGCTATCATTTGGCTTTTGATTGCCAACTGTTTTACTTGCTAGTATCCAAAGGCTTTTGAACATAACCTGCTGGTACATTAAACAATGTGTCGGGCAGTTCTTTCTTTTCTAAGCTTACAGCCATTATTTCCATGGTGTATCCTCCGGATAGAGTGCTGATCACCAGAGGAGTTCCATCGATATTGGAGAAACTAAAGTTGCCCATAGACTTTCCAGATTCACTTTTAGGAAGAGGATTCGCAATTTCAGAAGTAGCCCAAACCGTTGTAACTACTTCTTGATTATCTGAAAGGTCTTTGATCAAATACTTGGTGCAATTAAAGCCCAAGATCATTTTCCGTTCTTTTGTTTTTTCCACAGTGCTTTGTGTGGTAGGTGATGTATTGTTAGGGACGATATAGGCAATTTTAAGCTTATGATTTAGCATGTAATTCTGCGAAGTAGTGCCATTGTAAATAATATTTGAGGCCATAGCTCCTCCATTGGTTTTCACATGGGCATTTGATCCTTTTATGGATAATTCAAAACCAGATGGAAACAAAGTACCTGCTTTTGCTGCATCTAATCCCGATACTTTCATGGTGTATTTGATGGTGCCTTCAAATCCTACACTCCAGCTCATACTGGCGGATGATAGGAAGATGGCAAGTGATAAGAAGCATATTTTGAACATAAAAAGTGTTTTAAGAATGAGTTAACAGATTAGGTAAGATAAAAGTCAAAGATTTGATCGCGCATGCATTTGAAATGCCCCTTTGGGCATTGACGGTAGCCAATTTTGGAGCAAGGTCTACAGGAAAGAGAATTGTTCTCGAAAACCACAAATTTCGTTTTATAGGGATACATGCCGAATTTAGGTGTGGTATTTCCCCATATTGAATAGATGTGCTTCTTAAAGGCTGCTGCCACATGCATAAGTCCGGTATCGTGTGTAAACACGAAGGAGGCTCCTCTGATGAGGGATGCTGATTGGTTGAAGCTAAACTTTCCACAGGCATTGTATACGATGCTTTTCTTATTGAGTTCTACCAATCCCTCTTCAAATGGAGCAGATTCGCTGTTTTTATTGAAAAATTGAGCAATTTTCTCTCCTCTTGAGGCATCTTCTTTGCCACCCAGTAGCAAAATCGGCTTGTTGATCTTATCACAAAGTTCTATCAGCTTCTCATCCGGTAGTCTCTTTGTATAATGTTGTGCACCAATGGCCACTGCTACATAGCCTTTTTTATGTGTATCAGGAAGCCATTCAAGTTCCACCTCATCCTTATGAGGAATGAAAAAGTCTAGCCCGGCACCGTCATTTTTGATACCTAAATGCTCTACAGTTTGTAAGTATCGATCTACGATATGAATATTGGGTAGCTTATCAATTTTAAAGTTGACGTACAGAAACTTTTCAATATTAAGTTTTGAAAAAGACCTCGAACTTCGACCTAGGAGCAATTTAAGCTTAAGCGTTCTGACATTGTGATGCAGATCTATCACCCAATCAAACTTCTCCTTTCTTAATTCACTGGCTAATTTCATCATACCATCCTCTAATGTATGTATTTTGTCTAGATATGGATTAGCCGATAGAATATCTTTATATTCAGGTTTGGTGCAAAAGTGAATCTCTACATCAGGTAATTGCTTTTTCAAACAACGTATTACAGGAGTGGTAAGCACAATGTCTCCTATTGAGGAAAATCGCAGTATGAGTACTTTCATAAAATGACAGACTTACTTTTTTGACTTAAATACGTGCTCAATCTCCAAGGAAGATAGCGCATTGAATGTGAGGGAAGTGGGAAGGCATGCCTTTCGAGCACAATAATAGCCAAAACGCATATTGGACAAACCATCCATTTCATGCGCATCAGGATTAATACTTATCATAATTTCTTTGTCTATCGCTTGTCCAAGCAATCTCCAGTCGATATCTAACCTCCACGGATCAGCATTGAGTTCTACAACAACTTGATTGGCCTTACAAGCGTCTAAAATTTTTTCCCAGTCCAAGGGATAGCCTTCCCTTCTTAGAAGGATTCTACCTGTGGGATGGCCCAAAATGGTGGTAAAAGGATTTTCGATTGCTTTAATTAACCTATTTGTAGCCTTTTGCATATCCATTCTTAACACCGAATGAACGGATGCCACTATGTAATCGAATCCACGCAGTATGTCATCTCCATAATCAAGGCTGCCATCAGCAAGAATATCTGACTCTATCCCTTTAAATATCTTAAAATCAGGCATTTCATCTTGCACCCTTTCTATTTCTTGCCATTGCTTGATCACTTCATGCTCCTGAAGTCCTCCTGCATAGAAAGCACTTTTTGAATGATCTGCAATACCGAAGTAACTGTAGCCCATATCTTTACATCGTTGAGCCATTTCAGCCACGGAGTGTCTGCCATCGGAATACGTGGAGTGATTGTGAAGAATTCCTTTTAGTTGTTCAAACTGAATAATTGACTCAATTCCACCCCTTAAAGCTGGTATCCACTCCCGATAATTTTCTCTCATTTCTGGATCTACATACGATAAACCATTGTCTTTGTACAGAGCTTTCTCAGAAGCGAAATGACCTTGAAGCAAAGAATCTCGCAATGAATTGCCCGAAGGCAACTTATGATAAATATGTGCTGCACTGCCAGTAAGCTCTACTTGCCGTTTTACAAAATCAATACTAGAACATAGATGCAAAGTCACCGGAATGGATTCTGAACTCCAAAAACCTCTCAAGGTGAAAGGCCCTGAAATGCTTTCATTCCATTTCAAAAGATCTCCCCAGTTTAAGTGATAAAAGTCTACATCAGTGCTGAGGCTGCCAATAAGCTCTACCTTATCCAAAACTTCTACTTTCCTTCTGAAAGCCCCAGTAAACTCAAGGTTTTCCCATGCTGTAGCTTTGGAAATGGTCTCTAAGATCCGAGCTGCAAGAGGCTCCAAATCTGCAAATAGCCAATACCCTTGATAAGAGTTCTGTGCCTCTATAGCTTTAGCAATAGCTTCTTCAGTTTTTGCACCAAACCCTTTAAGTGAGGCTACCCTATGTGTTTTACACGCATCAAGCAGTTCTTCGATGGAGGTTATTGCTAATTCCTTCCAGAGGCTTTGCACTTTTTTGGGGCCAATACCTTTCAACTCTAGCATTTCCTGCACTCCTAGGGGCGTTCGAGATTGGAGTTCAATCAACTGGCTGAATTCACCAGTTTTCACCAATTGAAAAATATCTTTCGCTATGGATTTGCCTATACCTTCTAAAGTGGATATTTGCTCTACATTTAAATCTTCAAGCGGGGCTTCTAATTTGTCTACTACAAAAGAAGCATTACGATAGGCTCGAATTTTGAATGTATTCTCGTCATGCAACTCCATAAGGTCAGCGCATAATCGAAGTATTTTATTTATTTCACGGTTGGTCATCAGTATTAATATAACCCAAAACCTAAAAGATGTTTCACAACAAAACTAAACTGTATGTTTCAGTACTTTGCAACTTTAATTCAAAAAAACAATTATTATTAACGAGTTGCCTTATGCTACTCATTGCAACAGCCTGTAAACCCAGTGAGGGCAAGATGCAACAATCTACAACACAACCAAAAGGGCTAGCACAAGAGTGGATAAGAAGCCCCGAAGAAGACGATTTGCAAAAAGGCATGATTTATAGGCCGTCAACCTATAAATTCCCGCCATCAAGAGGGAGAGAATCTATGAACCTGAAATCAGATGGGGCCTTGATTTACAGAAAGATTGCACCCACCGATGGTATAGATACCTTTAATGGTACTTGGACATTCGATCATGAAACTAATATCCTAACACTTTATATTTCTCCCGAATCAATTCAAAAATACAACCTGATCTGGGTTGATTTTGATAAACTTGCAATTCAATTGATATTAAAATGATGAATTATTGGCTCATTAAGTCTGAACCTTATAAATATAGTTTTGATCAACTTTTAAAGGATGGAAACACACATTGGGATGGAGTTCGAAATTTTCAAGCTAGGAATAACCTGCGTACTATGAAAGTAGGTGACGAATGTCTTTATTATCACTCCAATGAGGACAAGGCTGTGGTAGGGATAGCTAAAATAACAAGAGAAGCCTATCAAGACCCAAGCACTGAGGACACTAATTGGGTAGCTGTAGACGTTGCACCAGTTTCTAAGCTTTCTAAACCAGTAACATTGTCAGAAATTAAGTCTAACCAAGCCTTAAGCCAAATGTCATTACTTAAACAAATGCGACTTTCTGTGTGCCCTGTCACTCCTGAGGAATTTGATATTGTGCTTTCGATGGGAATGGCATGATTTTTTACAACCGCTATCCAAAACCAAATATTGACCATGAAAAATCAACTAAAGATTGTGCTTGCCCTTACAGCGTTATCAATCAATTGTTCCACCTATGCTTGGGCTAAACGAGAAGTTCCCACTTATCTTGTAGCAGAAAATGCCAGACCTGCGGTAATCGTACAATTGGGAGAGCAGCCTAGTGAATTGTCTAGATCCTTATTTGAAATCTATATCGATATGGTAAAACCTGAACTTAGTGCTTTAGGTATAAAGCCCGTTGCCTACCACAATATTGAACTCACCAATGATTTTTGGTTTACCAATTTGAATGATCAACTAAAGGATGCTAAAGTAAATTACCTAATCGTGCTTACCTGCAGAAGACTTCCACCTACGGCCAGTCAATTTAAAAAGTTAAAATCTTATTCGGAAGCTTCCATGCACATAGGTCATTACGTACATGAAATATTTTTCAATTCCATGCACGATGGCTCTTACGTCATTGAGGATAATGGGAATTTTGAAGACCTCTTCAAGGTTTTTTCAAAAGAAGTAAACCTTATCAAAAAAAATGAACCACTGTATTTTGATACCAAAATGTTCATTCCAGAGTTTCTACCTCAATCTAGAACCATAGGAAGAACCTATTCTAATTTTCCAAAAAACATAGGCAAGGAAAAAATCATGATCATCAACCTTGACCCTTATGATAGTCCTGATTGGAAGGAGCTTAATCCCAAGCACATAGCAAGAATTAAGGAAGTTCTTCCTATGACTTTTGTAGAAATTAGAAAAAATCAGATTGATGAATATAAATCACAGGGTTATCGGTATTTAATAGAACCCTTTAACGAAATGGTGTTTGCTGACGATGGCAAAGGCAACAAAGGCTTTACAACGCACTACTATTATTACTTAAGAGACAGCAAGACAGAAGATAAATACAGTGTGGGTGCAGAGGGTTTTCCCACGTTAAGCGAAGCATTGGATGGCTTTATATGGCAGTTGAATAAGTTTATAGAGAACTAGGCTTACGTATCGATTTATGGCTGAAGCCCGTATCTTTGCCTGAATATGTCTAAGAGACTGATCATTGACTCTAAAAAGCTTAACATCATCCTTCAGCGGCTTTGCCAGCAGTTGATAGAAAATTATGGCACCTTCCAAGACACTGTAATCATAGGTCTACAACCAAGAGGTATTTTTCTTGCTGAGCGGCTAATAGAAGTTTTAAAATCTGTAAGCCCAGCCAACCCACCGCTTGGCTATCTTGACATTACCTTCCACCGCGATGATTTTAGAAGGCGGGCAGAGCCACTGAAAGCCAATGAAACACGCATCAATTTTATGATTGAAAACAAACATGTAATTCTCATAGACGATGTATTATTTACAGGCCGATCCGTGAGAGCTGCACTTGATGCCATGACTGCTTTTGGAAGACCTAAGTCAGTGGCACTTCTTACTCTTATTGACAGGGTGTATACCAGAGAGCTTCCTATTGAAGCAAGCTATGTAGGGATGAAAGTAAATACACTTAGTTCACAGAAAGTTTTGGTAGAGTGGAATGGTACTGGATCCGAAGGTGATGCAGTGTGGCTGATGGATCACCTAGAAACTGCATAGATAGTATGTCAAAACTCAGTGTAAAACATCTCCTAGGCATTAAAGACCTCACGATGGAAGATATTTCACTCATCTTCGACACTACTGATGGTTTTAAGGAAGTGATCAATCGACCGATCAAAAAAGTACCCTCGCTCAGAGATGTCACCATTGCCAATGTGTTTTTTGAAAATTCGACCCGTACTAGGCTTTCCTTTGAACTTGCTGAAAAGAGGCTTTCCGCAGATGTTGTTAATTTTTCTTCCTCTACCAGCAGTGTAAAAAAAGGAGAAACCCTCCTTGATACAGTGAACAATATTCTGGCCATGAAGGTGGATATGATCGTGATGCGCCACAGCAGCCCTGGTGCACCACATTTCTTATCCAAACATATACAAGCCAATATCATCAACGCGGGAGATGGTACACATGAGCACCCCACCCAAGCACTGCTCGATGCCTATACCATCCGACAAAAGCTAGGAACTCTAAAAGGTGTGAAAGTGGCCATCATTGGAGATATTATGCACTCCAGAGTGGCTTTATCAAATATCATTGCCCTCAAAAAATTAGGTGCTGAAGTAATGGTTTGTGGTCCACCCACTTTAATCCCTATAGGATTGAAAGAGGCTTTTCAAGTACTTGTAAGCCATAAAGTAAAAGACGCACTGCAATGGTGTGACGTAGCCAATGTGCTTCGTATTCAGCTTGAGCGACAAAATACCAAATACTTTCCCTCACTCAGAGAATATGCCTTGTATTTCGGTATCAATAAAAAAATGCTGGACGACTTGCAGAAACCTATAGTGCTGATGCATCCCGGACCCATCAATAGAGGTATAGAGCTTAGCTCCGATGCAGCAGATAGTCATCACAGCTTGATCTTGGATCAGGTTGAGAATGGTGTTGCCATCAGAATGTCAGTATTATATCTGCTTGCTGGTAGCGTGGAAAGTTAATTTAAAACAAGGCATTCACCTGCATCCTTCCAATATGTACTACAGGTACATCTCCTGACTTCCTGCCTTCATAATTGATAGTCAATTGCAATCCATTAGATAATTTCTGCTGCCAATTAAGTGACCATGTAAAGTTACTACCTGGTAGCAAAGCCTCCAGCATTTCTATGGCTATTTGAGTTCCAGGTTCCCCTTGGTAGGATATGTTGATATATGCCCATTGAAGACTTATCGTTCTTTTAAGTACTTGATTTACCCTAGCCTCCATCCCTATTTTTTGAATCAATGCAGATGCAAACTGATCGGAGGCACTTTTTACATTCTTTCGAGAAGTAAAAGCATAGTTTCCTGATACTCTCAAGCTATTGGTTGGCTGGAAAGCTAATTCTTCTGATGCTTCTCTGGACTCAATTTCAAAGTTTCTGGCCAAGAGTACATCACTTTCTGCATACCTCGTTTGTTGCAACAAAATGGTTTGGGTATTCCACTGTGAAGCAATATTTTTCCTGAATCCCAACCTGACATCCTCAGTGGATCGAGTTTCAAATCCTCCTGTGATCAATGACTTTACCGAAGCCCTGCTCCAGCCAATATCTGCTCCATAAGAGGGATTGGATCTATTGTAAAAAATAGTAGCTCGCCCATTCTGTGCTGTCGATATGAGGTCTAGATTCCTTACGTTGATGGAGGAAAGGGGATTTAATCGTGGCATAAGGTCTTCTAAAGTCACCCTATTGTCTAAAGTAATAGATGCTACTGAACTCAGTCTCGACAATTGTTTCATCGTCCAA
Source organism: Cytophagales bacterium (assembly GCA_036735585.1). GTDB lineage: Bacteria > Bacteroidota > Bacteroidia > Cytophagales > JAIYAX01 > JAIYAX01. The sequence continues at coordinate 15,695 of DAINOB010000010.1, forward strand.
CCCTTTGTTCGCCATTTAGAGGGCATATTTACATTTAGTCGATACGCCATAGAATTGGTGTAGGCCTTAATGTATTCATCCGTAGGCACAAAAAGGCGGATAAACTCACGCTGATCCGTGGTGACTGCGGGAAAAAACTCATCCAAATCTTGATTATTATCTCCATTAATATCTCTCCAGAAATGTGTCCCCTCCCCTATTGGCACTTGCAAATAAATATACTCTCGTCTCAGCTCTCTGCCTGTACCTATGGCATAAGTCATCTCAGAACGAATGATATTCTTCAACATAGAAGCATTCCAGTCTAGCCTTCCCGTAAGATTCTCTTCAGGCGGGGTTTCTATTCCTGGAAGTGCAGTTTCCAGCTTTCGATAGGTGAAGGTAGTCGTAAGCTCCTGTGATTTGGCCTGAATAGATCTAAACCTTAGGTTGGCTGTTTCAGCTCTGTTTGCTCTGATCATTCTTCCTTCTGAGGGAGCATTGTCGTAGCGTATGGCATAATCAGCAAGCCAGCTTAATTTGGAAGAATCTGAGGAGCGAAGGTAAAATCGATGCTCTTCGAAGTGCATGGCAGTAAAAATTATACTGTCCGTCTGAGAAGCTTTTACTTCATTTTGATCAAGGGAATACTGATACCCAGGAACAATATACTTATTGGGTATATGCACGTCTTGACTCAATCGAATCCATTCGCTGTTTCTATTCAACTGGCTATTGGAAAGATAAAAAGCATCCGTAGTACTTTGAAACAAACCAAGCTTTTTTGTTAGCGTAAGTTTTTGCTGCGTCCCATTCACTTCCTCTCCACGCTTTCTGTAGATCCCTTCATAGCGTAGTTGATTGTTTATATCTTTATCTAGGAGAAGAGAAGAGTGCAACAAGTTTTCAGCTGCCAAATAAGAAGCACTTTGTGGGTCGGCACTCCAGTCTCTGTCAAATTCTATTGTTCTAAGTCGATCGATGAATGTAAAAGAGCTTTGGTTAAACTCGTAATCTACACTTCCTCCCATCTTATAGCCCTTTCCGATTGCAAAAGGCTGCGTAGAACGATAGCCTAATTTAAAAGCCGCCCCTCGATCGTCACCTCCATCTAGTGAGGAAAACCGATTGAGATCATTAACGGAAGCTGCCATTTCAGTGTACCAAACATGCCCTTTGTCTGTGGCATATTCTAAACCAAAAGTAGCCATACCTAACTCCTTAGGCGTAGGGAGCTGCCGAATGGGTTCAAAGTTTCCCTGTGGAACGCCTCCAAGAGGAGCCACCCAAGTAAAAATCCTACCATTTGCAGTATTGTTGGTAAAAATATAGTTACCCAAACCAATGCCCACTTCGGCAAAAGTAAGCCTGAAAACTGCTACTGAGGGATCTGTAGAATACACATAGGCAGGATAAGCCACTGAATTGACCACAGTATCTACCCTTCTATAGAGGATTTGCCTTTCTATAAACCCTACACTATCTACTCCAGAGCCTAGTGCTAACAGAGGATTATCACCTGCATCCGCAAGTATTTGCTTGTCTTCATTACTGAGTTCTGCTACCAGGGGGTTTCTTGGATTGTCCGCCTCGCGGTACCAATTCATTTTTAATCTAAGTTTTCCAATATCCTGCACATGTGCGGCTTGGGTGATGCTACGGCTGTAGTTACGTTCAGAAAATTCAAAATCTACTCTGATTCGTGTAAATTGTGTAATTACTATTCGATTGGTAAAGGTGATTTCTCCTTGATTATAGTCGATCACATAATCGTAATCGAATCCTCTTGTAAGTTGTCTGCCGTCTAGGAATACCTTCTCAGAATTGGCAATGACAATAATAAACCGCTCATTGTTTGGACCTTTCAAACGATAAGGACCTATTACTCCTTCTAAAACCGGGACTAACTGCGATGCAAATTTACCTTTTGCTACCGCCACTCCCGCTGTAGTCTCAGCTTTAGAATTTTCAGATAGCTTATACCTTACTGTTGCTTGCCCACCCTGTACATTTTTGAAATACCTGATAAAATGTGAATCTGGGTTTTTCAAGATCAGATCACCTGCTGTTAATCTACCTTGTTCATGGTCTAGCTGGATATATACTCTGTCAAACTCTTGAAGCTGTTGGGTATTGCCTTCTGGTTGGAAAGGAATATTCTGATCAGAAATTGCAGCAGTTAGGGTCAGTTCTTCACTTATCTTTCCTTCCAATTGTAGGTTAAGCACAGAGTTTACAAATACATCTTGGGTGTTGCCAAAAGAAATTCCTCGGGCGATATTTCCATTTTTTTGAAGCCCACTAACTCCAAAAAGCTCCTCTCTAGAATCTAATTGAGGGTTTTTAAAAATGCTCTGGTCCCGAAATATTGGAGTACTGTCATACGCCTCCAAGGAGCGAATACTATATCTTTCACCCAAATTTGTGGATAAGGTTCGATACGTAATTGTAACACTATCACACAGGGTAGAAGTATCAAGCCAATATAAAGTCGAGGTACTCAGATCTATTCTATAAGAGAGACTGTCCTCACACCCACTTACTCTAAGAGACGCTGGAATTATGGTTAATCCATCCAATTTGATGGGGTAAGGCGATACGGCTACTTTTCTAATCTTTGGGTTTATATGTTGACCGAAAGAAACTTGATACAAAAGGCCTAGCACCAATATTACCAGCAGCCGATAGCTGATCATACATGATGAAGGGGAAACTCAAGGTAAAATGTACTCCCAGCATTTGCTTCGGTAGCAAAATAAATAGTGCCTCCCATACTTTCCATCCATTTCTTTGATAGTGCAAGACCCAATCCTGAGCCGCTGTATTTGGTGCTAAAGTTTGGTTGAAATACCTTGCCCTGTATAGTTTCAGGAATACCCGATCCATTATCTGCTACAGAAACTAGTATGGTATGAGGATTCTTTTTGTAAAGTGATACGTGTATAGTTGGTTTCCTTCCTTCAGGGACTGACTGAAGAGCGTTTATTAGTAGATTAGATAGCATTTGACCGATCAACTTAGGATCTCCATAGACCCACATGGGCTTTGATTCAACAGAAATCAAAACGCTTGACTTATCCTCAATGTTGTATAGGGCAGAGGTATTCTCTACTATTTGCGATAAATCTAGTACTTGCGATTGTACAGCAGGCATTCGTGCAAAATCATAAAACGAAGATGCGATATGCTCCAGGTTTTCAATTTGATCAAGCAATACTTGTATGGTCTCCATGGTTCTAGCCTTTGTATCGGGCGCATCATGAATCAGCATTCTTTGAAGCGTTTGTAATTTTAGCTTCATCGGTGTGAGTGGATTCTTTATTTCATGTGCTACTTGTTGGGCCATTTCACGCCATGCACTTTCCTTTTCAGTCTTTGCCAAAAGTGCTTTGCTTTCACTTAGGTTTACTATCATTCTATTATACTCCTCTACAAGTTTTCCTATTTCATCCTTTATAGGCCATGAGAGGGGCAGATTCTTCCCTTCCAAGGAGGTGGTTCTCAAAGTCCCGCCTATCAATCGAAATGGCTGCAGCAGATTGGAAGTAATAAGAAAGGAAGCTAGTGCAAACACCAAAAAGATGATGGCATATAAATTCAATACATTGCTGATAACTTTGATAAGCTCTCGTTCATATTCTTCAGTAGCATCAAAGAATGGTATACTGATGATACCCAAGATGGACCCTGTCTGGGAGGATCGCAGGGGAAGGTAGACGGAAAAATAATTAAGATTACCTATTTGCTCTTTTTGAACAATATCAGGCATGCCATAGCTCACTATGCTGAGAAAAGCATTGGAACTCAACAAACTTGAATGCAAACCGTAGCGCTGGAGAAGTGGCTCAGTAGTAAGAAGCAGCCTGCCCGAGGTGTTGTACAGATTTATGTCACATTTATTGTAGAATGCTATTTTAGAAAGCTTTTCTTCGAGCTGAAAGACATTTTTCTGCCCATCAAGGTATTCTTGCAGACTTATTTCAAAATCTCTTGCGATCACATCAGCCCTTTTTCTAAATGAGTCTACAAGATCCTTTCTGTAGTTATTGGCTACAATCCATATGGTAAAAACTCCCAAAATAAGGGTGGGCAATAAAAAATAGACATTTAAATAAAGTTGAATCCGGGTAGAAAAATTAAAAGGTAGCCCTTTCGCATAATAGAAAATACCAGAGAGTACTAGAAGCACGAATAAAAGCAAAATCCAGACAAACATGTACAAGGAGAAATTAGAAAAATAGCTGTTCGATATTTCCAATCTTGAGGTAACGATTATCGCTTCACCGTCTGCTCCTTTTACGCCAAAGTAATGCTGATCTTTATAAACAACGCCTTCAGCAAATAGGGAGGTATCTTTAAGCCAGTCTGCTGCCACCCATGGTTCTACTTTAAACCCATCGGTCATAAAGGATAGCTGTGAGTTTTGAAACAATCCATAGCTAAAACTTGAACTTTTGCGTGGTATCGACAATCTCTCATCTATCAAAAGTTCTGGATATACATTGTCTACCTTCCTTGCAGATATCCTTAATTCCAACATGAGGTAGCCAATCACATTGTTTTTGAGAAGGATTGGGCAGGCACAATAAAACCTCTTCCCTTGGTCTATTGATGGCAGATTCAGATAATATACATCTTCAAATGCAGTGTAAGAATCCAAGACCCGAATTTTATTTAGAAATTCAAAATAGTTTTGCTTTATCTCACTTTCTGGGAGGGGATTGCCAGCAGGGTCAAACACACTGATGTGGAGATCATATTTATTAAAGTAAGCTGGTAGGTGAACCCGCTTAATCTTGCCTTCAATCAGATCCTTCCGAATCCTAGGGTATAGAAATCTGTTGGTTATAAATGCATCCTTCTGTATAGACTGTCTGGTATCGTTTAGATAAAACTCTGTGATGATATCGTTCTCACTTAGAATATTTTCTGCAAACTTTTGTTTCTCGTATCGTTCTCTTGCCAATGATGCCTTGGTAATGGCAAGCGCAGCAAAAATAGAAACGGCCAATCCAGCTAGAAAATAAAATACATACGTTTTAAAAGAAAAGAAATCAAAACCACCAGGCCACCCAAAACTATTAATGAAAACCAATAGAACTACCCCAGTTAACAAAACCCAAAACCAATTTGGTTGAAAGAAATATGCTCCTAATAGAATGATTAAATAGAATGCATAGAAAAACCATTTATCTACAACCTTTGTATTGGATTTTAGAACATCCCATATGCCTGCCACTATTTTTAAGGACATCAAAAACAGAATCATGACAGGGATAAAAATGCTTTTGAGTAAAAGCTTTATTGGCTTATAGTTTAGTTCAAGTGTTATATCCAGATTGGGCTTAGAATCTATTGCTATGCTGTAAAGAATTTCATAAAGTATG
>DAINOB010000011.1:0-20211 GCA_036735585.1 Cytophagales bacterium
TACACATATTCCAAAGAAGCTTTAGCGCTTTGTGTGGCATAGTTTCTCTTGGCCTCTTCTGTAGTCACATAGGTGGCTGATTTGATGAGGTTTGTGTACTTAGTTCTTAGCCTATCCGGACCTATGTTGGCTTCAAAGTTGAACCAAAGTGCTTTCTGAGCAGGCTCCACCCTGTCAATATTTTGAAGAAAGTTGATGATTTGAGTTCTGTCAAATACACCTGTTTCAGGATTGGTAAATGCTTCACGCAAGGCAGGGTGAATATTTTCACCTTGTACCATATCTACCAGTTCTTCATCTGTCACCTTTATTCCAACACGGTCAAATTCATCTTTATAAGCTATTTCAAAGATAAGTTGATTCCATGCCTGCTCTCTGATTTGTTCCATTTCAGCTTCTGAGGGAGCCTTTTGGTTCTGAAGTGCATATTGACTTTTAAGCTCTTCTACTTTGTTCTGAAATTCTTGCAATCCAATGTCAACACCGTTGATTTCGCCTACTATTTGTTTATTTCCTCCAAGGATCATTGAATTGGGAGCGAGTAAGTCGCCACCAACTACAAACAAACCCAAGCCTATGGCGATCACACCTACTGCTACACCTGTTTTCTCTCTGATTTTATTTATTAGTGCCATTTATATCTGGATCCTGTATAATCTATGTTGAGTGATATGCTTCCATTTTTTGGAGCGCAAAAATAGGCTAATCGGTCAGTAAATCAAATTTCATTATTCTCCTAGATCTTTGCCATACTCCAACCTTACCGAATCTATTCGTGCTTCGTCCATGCTTAATATGGTAAAATGATAGGGTGTAATATGAATGTTTTCTCCTGGAGTGGGTAGGTCTTCGTATTTGGAAAGGATAAAGCCTCCAAGTGTTTCATAATCTCCTTCAGGTATGGCCAGGCTATATTTTTCATTTAGATAATCTATTTCTAACCTAGCGCTAAAAGTAAAAGAACCGTCTGCCTCCTGTATCTCCAGATAATCTTCCGTATCATACTCATCCTTGATCTCACCAAAAATTTCTTCCATCACATCTTCTATGGTCACAAGCCCTGAGGTTCCGCCATATTCATCTACTACCAACGCTATACTCTTACTGCCTGAAATAAACTTTACCATCATTTCATTAGCAGGAAGAGTTTCAGGTACGTAAATAATAGGCTTGATAATTCCATCGATGGACCTTGGCTTTTTGAGTAAGGACTGCAAATGGCAATATCCAATAATATTGTCAATAGAATCCTTGTGAATCAATACTTTAGAATGACCCGAATCAATAAAAGTATGTAGCAAGGTATCCATGCCTTCCTCAATATCAATCGACACAATATCTGTACGTGGGATCATACAGTCTCTCACTTTCAGGGTTTTGAATTGTATGGCATTGTTGAAGATGGCGGCATCTACTGCAGGTTCTTCTTCGCCTTCATCGGAAGAAATGGTTGTTTTTAGATAATTGTTTAGATCTGTAAGCCCAAAAACAGTCTTGTCTTCTCTGTACTGCATCCCTAAGATTTTTTCAATAAAGACACGGGTGATACCTATCACTAACCAGGTAAAAGGCTTCAGTAGAATATGAATCGCTTTAAAAGGATATGCCAACTTGATAAGAATAGACTCAGGGTTGATCATAAAAAGACTCTTCGGGAGAAATTCGGCAAGCATCAACACCACAAGAGTAGAAATGAGGGTTTGTGTCAAAAGCAACATGACGTCATTTTGCGCCAAAACAGGTATGAGATTCACCAACAGGGGATCGAGTAAAGTGGCCATATATACACCAAATACCACCAATGCCAAGGTATTGCCAATCAGGCAAGTGCCTATAAACGAAGAAGAGTTGTTGTAAAATACTGATATAATGGCTGCACTTTTTTTCCCTTGGTTTTTCAACAACTCAATATGGAGTTTATTGGAGGAGATAAAGGCAATTTCAATTCCCGAAAAAAAAGCAGAGAATAGCAATGAAGAAAGAATGCCGTAGATGGCTATAGTATCCATGGTTAATGTTATTTCCTTTTCGCCTTTTTCAGGCTGTTTGATTTTATAGTTGACTTTAGTTGCTCTTCCTTACCTTTCTTTTTAAGATATATTTTTCGATAATTATAAGCGATCAAAGCAGAAAAAACAAGCATAAAGATCCAATAGGACGCAGCAATACCATTTACCATAGATTGGTGTATTCCAATGATCGTAAATGCTACGGCCAATGAAAATAGGATCATATCGGTAAGGCGTTCATAAAGCATCGATTGAAAATATTCCTGTTGGTTTTAAGATTTTATAATTCGAAAAGCTTTGATTGGCTTCCAAGCCTTCTCCTTTCAGTACTTCGGTCGGGGTTTCTATCACCACAAATTTATCAGTAAAAACCAGCTGCTTAGCTGGATCCCAATAAAGTTCTTCTGTGGATAGTTTTTTTCCTTCCAACAAATTAGATACCTGTACATTTCCTTTAACCTTATAAAGCTGTTTGGCCTTATCAAAATGACCGTAATTGGCTACAAGTTCTGAACTAATTTTTCTGTCCTCACCAAAAAATTTGATTTCTACACCAATGGGAAAAACACGGTCTCCATTTTCATATTCTTCTTGTAAAGGGGCGTTAAGTCTTATTTTCAGTTCAGCAGAATCACTGAAGTGCGTCTCAGCGTTTTTCAAAATGACCAGTGGACCCTTGTATTCTATAAACTTCTCTAAATCTTGTTTTTTGGTAGTACAGCCTTGCAAAACAGAATATGCAAAGCATAACATAAAAAAACGGCCAGTAAAAACGGCCGTTTTCTTTATGCTTAAATATAGATTATTTCCTCTTCCTGACCTTGGTATTCTCATTGATCCAGCATCCAGTGTTGATGCTCTGCCCCTCGGTATAGTTATGGTTGAAAATATCTTCAATGGAAGGAAATTGTGCTTCTGCGGCATTCATCTTCGATTTGTTTCCTGCACGCTCATACATATCGTAGGAGGCCAAATATATCGATCTTGACATCACTTGATTTTCTCCTTTGCATTCATTGGCAGCGCTAAAATACAAGTCTCCGATAAGCTCATAAGCATCTGAAGATACTGAAGAGGACGTTGCTATGGCTTTTTTTGCCATGGCCCTTGCACTTTCGCTATTGCCTCTGATTCTATGAACACTGGCAATTTCCATATAGGCATCTGCCTTATCTTTCTCGGTTGGCGCAATTTCGGCTGCTTTCTCAAAGTACTCAATTACTTTGGGCCAATCCTTGGCAGACTTGCTCAAGATACCTTGTATTTTATATCCTCCAAAGCTTGGCTCTGTTTTGATAATTGTTTCATTGGCCTCCATAAAAAGTGGATTTGATGTGCACTTGCCAGAAACCATCAAAGCAAAAATTTTCTTAGCCAGCTTAATATCAGAAGGATTTGCTCTGAACTTAGGACCTAAATTTTTGTCAACAAAGTCGCAATCTACTTTTACACAACTTGCCAGCTTTTCTTCTACTCCACTTTTGGTTTGCTCTGCTAGAGCTGCATTCTTGCCGTTGGCGATGTTTTCTTCTAAGACCTCAATAATTTTTTCATATTGATCAATGATTTGCTCATCGTTCATTTTCCCTTCAGCCTTTCTTCTGCACATTACATCCATAAAGTAGGAAGTGTTTGCTAAAAAAGTAGCCTTGCCATTAAGGGTGAAGATTTTATCATAAAGGGTGTATAATTCCTCGTTTGTACCTGGTCTGTTGATCAAGTAGTTGTAAGCCCGTAGACCTTTAAAGTTCAGTACTGTTCCTTCTTCGTTAAAGAATTTAATTCTTTCATCGTAAAGCTTTAGTACAGTATCCTGCAACTCTATTTTGCGTTTCGGATCGGTTTCTTGTGCCTCAAGTTGTTCGTAGAGTTTAGTGCCGTTTTGATACAAGCTTTTGTGAAGATCTGGAGCCTGCACATACAACCATCTAAAGGCTTCAACGGTGGTAGGACCAAAGTTTTTTGCTTTGATAGCATCAATAAAATATGTGTACTTCTCAGAAGCCTGTGCTTTGTCCTCAGGCCATTTTGGCTCTTGAGCCATTGCCAATTGTGCAGATAAAATAAAAATTACGGCAGATAGGTATTGTTTCATGTGTTGTTTTGCTGATTATATTTCTAGTCAATTTTGTATTTCACAAACCATCTATCTACTAAAGAGTATCCGATGGACAGTTGTAGGTAATTTTCTTGTACTATGACTGAACCTTCCATTCCTCTTCTTCCGGCTATAAAAGCAAGATTCATTCTAGAAAATTTGTCTACTGGCAATGAAGTACCAAAACTTATACCAACATCATTAATCCGCTGATTGTCAATAATTAAAGGGGTTTGTAAAGCAAATACCCCCCACCTGTAAGTGGTTCTCTTGATAAAGTTGCCACCTGGATTCGGTGTCACGTAGCCTCCCATTCTAAGGCCTAGACTATTGTTAAGGCTTTCGGGTCTTGCTTCATTTTTGTACATGGTCCATTGGGTATAGAAGATATCTGCTTCTATCATCCACCTTCCTGGACGGGCGAGGCTTGCACCTATTCCTACAGTAAGGGGCAATGTGAGAGGAACTCTTCCAGTGATTACAGAATCCTTAAACAAGTACGGACTGTTGCTTATGGCATTCCAACGCTCTGATGTTACAGTTCTGTCTACATTTAGGCCTTGTCCATATTCCGCTGTAGCACCAAAGCCAACTACTCGGGATTCTCTACCTTTTTCAGGAGCTTTATCTATGGCTTTTCGATAATACCCACCTAATTTGCCGGTAATGTTATTGTATCTTACTTGGTCTATCAATACTGTTTTATATCTGTCAGGAGTTGGATTTAAGAGTCGATAAGAATTAAAGTATTGAATATTCCCATAACCATACACCATTTCCAGTCCTAGCGAAAACGATTCGGTTACTTTAAGTGCATTGGTCAAGTGAATATTTGAGATGTTCCCTGCCCCTCTTATTTCTTTCTCTATTAGTGTAGTAGACCCACTTCCAAGTGGAATATTGTCAGTATAATCAAAGCTTACTTCAGCACCAGGTGAAAGACCGATTACGGTGTTCCATCTTTTTGAAAAGGGCAAAGAAATAAATATGTAACCGAGATTTCCTGATTGATTGGATTGATAGCTTTCTCCCCTTGAGACGTAATTCGCATTAAGTCGAAATGAGGCATCGGCAAAAGTTAACTGAGAACCGCCTAGAGAAGCAGGATTTAAATAATGTATGGTATTGACTTCTGTAGAGGCAATCCCTATTCCACCCATGGCATGGTTTCTTACAGTTCCTTGAACAGGATTTTGACCTATGCCATATCTGCTATAAGGCAGATTGTTTGTAGATTGAGCATGACCATGAACAATGGAAAGCATGCATAATGCAGACAGAAAAAAGGGAAATAAAATTGAAGCGCTAAAGAATCGTTGCATTGTATTTAAGTACCTCGTACAGACCCTCGAGCACAAGGTTTGGGCGCACAAAGATGGTTCCTTTTAGTTTAGATTCAAATTGATCTGAGTTGCCTCCACACAGAATTACTTTGAGTCTAGGATATACTTTTTCATAGGCAGCTATTCTATCATTTATTTCTGCTACTACTCCAAAATAAACCCCCGAGGCAATAGAGCTATAAGTGTCCGTACCGGTGTAAGTAGGGTTTTGTTCGATTTTGATTAGTGGCAGCCTTGAAGTGTAATCACTTAGGGCTCGAGTACGCATGATCAGTCCTGGGGATATGGCTCCACCTTTATAAGTGCCTTCAGAATCAATTACGTCATAAGTAATGGCGGTGCCTAAATCTATCACCAAAGAAGGGTTACTTGGATGAAACGCATGAGCAGCACAAACCGATGCTAGTCTATCCGGTCCTAGGGTTTCCGGTGTACGATAACCATTTTTAATCGGTATCGGACATGTGTGGTCAAACTTTATGAGCCTACCTGACTTGTTAAGTGCTTGTTCAACAAGTAGATTCTGACCTGTAGCGAAATAAATTGCAATGATTATTGACTGGTTGGTAAGTATTTCTAAAGTTTTTTCTTCTCCTTCAAAAAAGCTGAATTGCCCACTTGACGAGACTAAAGCTCCTTTGATTCGAGAATTGCCTATGTCCAACAATAAAAACATGAATTAGATCAACGAATCTATACAGTTGAAAGTATGAAAAGGCTGAAAAAACACCCATTCAGACAATGGGCAGAAATAGTATTGAGGCGCATGGTATTTTTATAATTTACCTGTCCTAAGTCACTCCACGCCTTGAACATCCACCAAAGGAAAAAAATTAGAACAGGAAGTAAGGCAACTAAAAAAATTAAAGCATGTACCAATGTTTGATGCAACACAAAATAACTAACGAACCCGATGGCAGCTAGCCCGAAAAAATTAAGTGTAAATAAAAAAGTACCTCGAATGCCTAAGAGACGACTGAGTGTAAAATCACCTCTACGAGCATCTTCTCTATGTTGGTATACTTGAGTCATGGGATAAGAACCCATAAGCATAGCAGAACTCAATAGCCCTGGAATTACATACTGTGAAGAGAATAGGTCAAGTAAAGGAACCTTTGAAATGGCATGTATGCAGGCGAGGTAGGTAAAACATCCTTGAAAAAAACCTGCCAATATCCAAGAAGTGAAAGGATACTTTTTCAAACGAATGGCAGGGTGAGAGTATGCCTTAGAGGCTAATCCGTAAATAAAAAGCAACACTGCAAATTCAAACGAAACAATTAACGCCAAAAGTAAAGCTATGCCATCGAACAAAAGTGAATAAAAGTATAGTTCTCTACTTACCTTTGGTGGATACTCTAGGCCACCAATGCTTTCTTCATCTTTATCAAAGTAGCTATTGTATCCATTTGATGCCGGATAAAGAAAGAGGTGAATAGAAGTGAATGCTAGGAGTGTATCTAACCAATCGATCGTAAAAGCCTGCGAAAGAGCAAAAAGAAAAACAGGCATTAAAAAATATGAAAAAGGAATGCGAAGATGCTGTAGGGTAGCTTTTTCCAAAGTGTATATATTTAAAAACAAGAATAAACATTTTTGCTTTATATAGTATTCTATGCCAGCATACATCACTGCTATCGCTTCTGCCGTTCCTTCATACTGTTATTCACAGCAGCAGATCTGCAGTACTATGGCCAGTGTTTTGGACCTAAATGAGGAGGAAACCACTCATATAAAAGCATTGTATCGCGCTACTGGTATTTCCAACAGATACTCTGTTCTTCCCGATTACAATTCTACCGGCAAAGGACTTTTGTTTACGGATTGCACCACATTAGAACCCCAGCCAGATACAGTGGCCCGCAATCGCTTTTATCTCAAAGAAGCACCTCTCTTGGCGGCCAAGGCAGCCGTGAAAGTATTGACAGAAAAAAGTAGACAAAGTGTAACGCATCTTATTACCGTATCCTGCACGGGTATAGGTGCTCCTGGACCTGATATTGAGTTGGTAAAATTGCTACAGCTTCCAAGAGATGTACATCGTTTGGCAATCAATTTTATGGGTTGTTATGCTGCAATTACCGCACTTAAGCAAGCCAGAGCAATTTGCGAAGCAGATAAAGATGCAAAGGTATTGGTTGTAGCCTTGGAGTTGTGCACGCTTCACTTTCAAAAAACAAAACTACCAGATCTCTTAATGGCCAATGCACTCTTTGCAGATGGCGCAGCAGCAGTAGTTGTAGAAGCAAATCCAATGGAGAGCGGTCTACATTTGGAGTTGCAAGATTTCTATTGTGATTTACTGCCAGAGGGCGAAGGAGATATGAGTTGGATGCCTGGCCATTTTGGCTTTGATATGCGGCTTTCTACCTACATACCAGATTTAATTCAAGGAGGAATGCACCAATTACTAAAGCGGGTAGAGCTGGCTTTTGAACTATCTCCAACTCTTCCACTTTACTATGCCCTGCACCCAGGAGGCAAGAAAATATTACAAGTGCTACAGCAGTTGCTAAATGTAGATAAAGAGGCTTTATCTCATTCTTATTCGGTTTTAAGGCAGCATGGCAATATGTCATCCCCTACCGTATTATTTGTGCTTGAGTCACTTTTGATGGAATTAAAAACCAAAGCTGTAGAAAAGGGCAAAGTGTTGAGTTTGGCTTTTGGTCCCGGTCTTACGGTAGAGTCCGCACTTTTTGGAGTAAAACAGAAGGGTTGAAACAGAAAAACAGAAGGAGGAGAAATCTTTATCCTTTACTTTTGTCCATCTAGTTTGCTCAAGAATAAAGTAATCCCTTATTTGGTTTTATGCGCAAAGACATCCCATTTCATCCAGTTGAAGGAATAGCAGTGGTAGTAGCACGAACTTTGAACCCTGCAGGCCACTTTGACTGGAATGTCCATTTGATTAATAACAACACCTTCTATATTCACAATGTATTGGTAACCTCAAAAGGGTATGGATTACTCAACGATGAGAAAGTAAAAACCTCTGTCCTTCGCCATCATATAGACGATGTAGCGCCAGGTAGCTATGCACTTATCGAACCCATAGACCCAGCAGTGTTTGCATTAGCCAACGAATACTGGGTGAGCTATTATGTCGACAGACAGATTTATGATAAAAAGTTTATATTTCTGCCCGATAGCATTATCGAAGATAACCTTGTGAAAATTCCCAATACCCTACTCGAAGGTATATTGCATGAGTAAAATCCCCCATACATTAAAGCATATGCTGTTTCTGGATATAGAAACGGTAGCCGCAGCAGCCTCTTTTCAGGAATTGCCTGAGCGTTTGCAAAAGCATTGGGAAAGAAAATCAAGTTTTATTAAAAGAGAAGAAAAGTCAGCCGAGGAGCTTTTCGATGAGAAAGCGGGCATTTATGCAGAATTTGGAAAAATCGTGTGTATCGGTATGGGCTATATCACCCAGAGCGAGGCTCCAGGCAAAACGGCTGCACTAAGAATTAAATCACTGTATGATCATGATGAGAATGCGCTGCTCAATAGCTTCTCCAAAGTAATTTCTACCAGATTTGACCCGGAAAAACTTATCTTGTGTGCGCACAACGGCAAGGAATTCGACTTTCCGTATTTATGTAGGCGCATGGTGGTTCAAGGCATAAAATTGCCGCCATCACTTCAGTTAAGCGGCAAAAAGCCTTGGGATATCAAACATGTAGACACTCTAGAGCTCTGGAAATTTGGTGATTATAAAAACTTCACCTCTTTGGATTTGCTTGCAACTCTTTTTAATATCGAAACAAGTAAGGTAGGATTAGATGGCAGTATGGTAAATCATACCTACTACAAAGAAGGAGACTTGTCGGCAGTAGCAGAATATTGTAGTAGAGATGTAGCAGTGCTTGCACAGTTGTACTTGAAGCTTACGCAAGCCATGCCGCTTGAAGAACTCGAAGTTGTGTATACAGGTGTTTAGCAAAACCTGTCTTTTTACCTATATTCAAGCCCCAATACTAAATAATCCCAACTCCTATGATGGACCCTGATATCCTGCTTGATGTTAAAGATTTACAAACTGTATTTTATGGAGAAACAGGCATTACAAAGGCAGTAGATGGGGTGAATTTTTCCCTTAAAAGAGGAGAAACGCTGGGAATAGTAGGTGAATCAGGCTCTGGAAAATCGGTCACCTCTCTTTCAGTAATGCGATTGATAAAATCACCTCCTGGAAAGATCGCATCGGGAAATATTCTTTTCAACTCACCTACTCTTGGGCCTGTAGACATCACTACACTCAAAGACAAAGCACTACGACAAATCAGGGGCAATGAAATATCTATGATCTTTCAAGAGCCTATGACCTCTCTGAACCCAGTATATACATGCGGATATCAAGTGATGGAGTCTTTGATTTTGCACAAAAAGTTGAGCAAAGAAGAGGCAAAATTTCAGACGATTGAATTGTTCAATAAAGTAAAAATTCCGAGGCCTGAAAGTATTTTTAAAAGCTACCCTCATCAAATTTCTGGAGGACAGAAGCAGCGTGTGATGATCGCTATGGCCATCTCATGCAAGCCCAAGATACTGATAGCGGATGAGCCCACGACTGCACTTGATGTTACGGTTCAAGCCACGATCTTAGATCTACTCCGGCAGCTGCGTGATGATCACGATATGTCGATGATCTTCATTACCCATGATTTGGGTGTGATAGCGGAAATAGCCGATCGGGTAATGGTGATGTATCATGGCCGTGTGGTAGAAGAAGGCCCTGTTTTTGATATTTTCAACGATCCAAAACATCCATACACCAAAGGATTACTTTCTTGCCGACCACGCTTAGATTTAAAGCTGAAAGTATTGCCTGTAGTTTCTGATTTTATGGAGCTCAATTCAGAAGGAGAAATCATAGAACGACAGGGAGTGGGACATTACGCCTCCATTACCGATGCTATCCTTAAAAACTACATCACCGAAGATGAAATCAATGCAAGAAATGAGGCTTATCAAAAAAATGATGTCATTTTGGAGGTAAAAAATCTCAAGACATATTTTCCAGTAGACAGGGGCCTTTTTCGTAAGCCCAAAGAATTTATCAAAGCGGTAGATGATGTCAGTTTTAAAATTCATTATGGCGAAACCATAGGCCTCGTAGGCGAATCTGGTTGTGGTAAGACTACGCTTGGAAGAAGTATTTTGCACCTGTCAAAGCCCACTTCTGGAGAGATTATTTTTCATGGTAAAAACATCAACAACTACAGCAATAAAGATCTAAGAACCTTGAGAAGAGATCTTCAAATTATTTTTCAAGATCCATATTCTTCGCTCAACCCGAGAATGACCATTGGGGAGGCCATTGTAGAGCCCATGACGGTTCATAATGTGCTCGATACCTACAAAGAACGAAAAGATAAAGCCATTGAATTGCTCGAAAAGGTAAACCTAAAACCTTCCCATTTCAACAGGTTTCCTTTTGAATTTTCAGGAGGACAAAGACAGAGAATTTGTATTGCACGTGCCTTAGCCTTGCACCCTAGCTTTATTATCTGTGATGAATCTGTTTCCGCCCTCGATGTTTCGGTGCAGGCTCAGGTGCTCAACCTTCTCAATAAGTTGAAAGAAGAGTTTCAATTCACTTCCATTTTTATTTCTCATGACCTTTCTGTAGTAAAATTCATATCAGACAGAATTATTGTGATGAACAATGGAAAGATCGTAGAGTCTGGCTATTCAGAAGAAATTTATCACAATCCTAAAGATCCGTACACCCAAAAACTTATTGATTCTATACCCAAAGGCCGCTTAGAAGATATCAAGAAAGCACAAATGAAAAGAGCACAGGCAATAGCCTAAAGGCCTTTATTACTATCCATGTCAAAGCAAAAGAACCCCAACTCAGCAAAGAAAGCCAGTACTGTTCAAACCAAAGATGTTCTAGGTTTTTTCGATTTCTCAGCCCCCAAAACGTACCGATTCAAACAAGTAGCCCGTGAATTGGGCTTGATGACCAAACAAGAAAAGCAATGGCTGCTTGAAACGGTACAGGCATTGGTAGAATCAGGTAAAATCAAATTTAAATACCCAGATACTTTCCAAGGTATCAAAAAAGGGGGCAGCGAATCCTCAGGCGCAAACAGCTCTAAATTGGTAGAGGGAATCGTAGATCATGTGCACCAGAGATATGCTTTTGTGGTGGTAGAAGCTGGGGTACTAGACATAAAAGTGGCTTCTGATGATCTTAAAGATGCGTTACATGGAGATAAGGTAAAAGTTGAAATAAATAAACCTGCACGGGGCAATAGAAATGCTGAAGGTAGAGTGCTCGAAGTATTACAGAGAGGGCGTGATAATTTTGTGGGCCGAATAGAGATTTCTCCTCGATTTGCCTTTGTAGTGCCAGATTCTAGAAAAATTCATCAAGACATTTTTGTACCTACACAAGCATTAAACGGAGCGAAGCATAATGAAAAGGTAATCGTAAAAATTACCCGCTACCCTGAAAACGGGAAAAACCCCGAAGGTGAAGTAGAGCGCGTACTTGGCACCTCTGGAGAGCATCAGACAGAAATGCACTCCATCATGGCAGAATTTGGCCTTCCCTTTGAATTTCCCCCTCAGGTAGAAGCAGATGCCGAACATATTCCTACAGAAATTTCAGCCAAAGAAATCAGCAAACGAAGAGATTTTCGCAAAGTCACCACGTTCACCATTGATCCTGACAATGCCAAGGACTTTGATGATGCACTATCTGTGAAATTTTTGGACAACGGAAATTTTGAAATAGGAGTACACATAGCCGATGTCACTTATTATGTTCAGGAAGGCACCCTTCTTGAGACAGAGGCCTATCAGAGAGCCACCAGTGTGTATTTGGTAGATAGAGTGATTCCCATGCTACCTGAAAAATTGAGCAATCAAGTATGTTCTCTAGTCCCTCATGAAGATCGCCTCACCATGTCAGCAGTATTTGTGCTTAATGCCGATGGGGCAATTCTAGAGGAGTGGTTTGGGCGTACGGTTATCCATTCTGATCACCGATTTACCTATGAGCAGGCCCAGGAAGTAATAGAAGGAAAAAACGATCTCTACAAAAAAGAGATGGATATTCTTCAATCTCTGGCCCTTAAGCTTAGGGAAGCACGATTTGCCCATGGAGCAATCACATTCGAAACGATTGAGCTCAAATTCAAATTAGAACCCGATGGCACTCCCATAGGTATGTTTGCCAAAGAGCGTAAAGATGCTCACAAGCTGATAGAGGACTTTATGTTGCTGGCAAATAAAAGAGTTGCAGAAAGCATCTATCAAAAGAAAAAAGGAGACGATCCACCTCCTATGGTTTACAGGGTCCATGCGCCACCAGATTCAGATAGAATGAAAAACTTCGCCTTGTTTGCCAAGCGTTTTGGATATCAAGTGAAAGTAGAAGGCAGTGGCGTAGCAGAATCATTGAATCAAATGGTTGAAAATCTTGAGGGAAAAGACGAGCAAAATATTTTACAAAACATGGCCATTCGTACTATGTCCAAAGCGCGTTACACCTCCGATCCTTTAGGGCATTTTGGATTGGCTTTTGAACATTATTCACATTTTACCTCTCCAATCAGGCGCTATCCTGATATGATGGCACATCGACTACTGATTCACTACCAAAAAGAAGGAAGTTGGCCTGACAAAACCTACATGGAAGAGCAATGCAAACACAGCTCAGAACGTGAGAAAAGAGCAGCCGATGCAGAAAGAGCATCCATCAAGTACAAGCAGGTAGAATACATCCGTAATTATGGCAAGAAGGTGTTTGATGGCATTGTAAGTGGCATGACCGATTATGGCATTTTCGTAGAAATGAGCGAAACCCATTGTGAAGGCATGGTTCGCGTAGCAGATTTACAAGATGATTTTTACGAGTTTGATGAGAAGAACTTCAGAATGGTAGGAAAGCGATCCAAACGCCACATCAATCTAGGTCAGAAGGTAGTAGTGAAAGTAAAATCCACGGATTTGGACCGCAGAACAATAGACTTAACACTCATCAACCCAAGAGAAGCCGATGACTTCTGATATGCTGACAAAGCTAAATGCCTATCTAGACTCTATTGAATACGGCAAGCATCCTCTGGAGCTTTATGAGCCTATCCGATACATTATGCAGTTAGGTGGCAAAAGGATGAGACCTATTCTTTGCCTGCTTGCTTATAGTTTGTACAGAAAAGATTTAGAGCATGCCATGCCAGCAGCAGCAGCAGTAGAGGTTTTCCACAACTTTACGCTCATGCATGACGACATCATGGATCAAGCGCCCATCCGTAGAGGCCAGGCTACAGTCCATGAAAAATGGAATTCTAACGTAGCCATCCTATCAGGTGACGTTATGCTGGTAAGGGCTTATGATCTGCTATTGGCCACCGATTATCCTCATTTGGCAGAAATGATCAAAAGATTCAATCAAACTGCCGCTGAGGTGTGTGAGGGTCAACAAATAGACATGAATTTTGAAAGCTGTAAAGAGGTTTCTGTAGAGCAGTATCTAGACATGATTAGGCTTAAAACTGCTGTTCTTCTAGGCTATAGCCTATGGTCTGGGGCCAAGCTAGCCTTTGCAGATGCAGAAGATTGTGAGAAACTGTATGAAATAGGTGTGGCTATGGGTATAGGTTTTCAATTGACCGATGACTTGCTGGATGTATATGCGGATCAAGAAAAATTTGGCAAGCAACAAGGAGGAGACATCGTGGCCAATAAAAAAACCTATTTGCTTATCAGAGCCCTTGAGGATGCACATGGTGAGGATTCCCGACAGCTTCATGAATGGTTGGATAAATCACAGTTTGATAAAAGTGAAAAAGTAAAAGTGATCACTACAATCTACGACAAGCTGAATATTCAGATCAAAACTCAGAATCTCATTCACTTTTACTTTGATCAGGCATTGCAACTTGCAAAAAGCCTACACGCGCCTAATGAAGGACATCAAAATCTCATTCAATATATGGAGTCACTTATCGCCCGGGAGCAGTGACAGCTACCCTTGCGATCATTTTTGTCACTTTGCTGGTAAGCTATGCAGCATGGCAGTCCACATCCTTATTCCAGCGTTTGGTGCATGTGCCATATCTTGTAAAACGAAAGAGCCAGTATTATAGGCTGCTTACTTCTGGATTTATTCATGCCAATTACATGCACTTGCTATTCAATATGCTCACCTTATATTTTTTCGGAGATCTGGTGGCTACGCTCTTGCAGGTGAATACACGTTTGAATGGTGAGTTGTTGTTTTTAGGATTGTATCTGGGAGGGATAGTAGTTTCAGACATACCTACGCTTTTGCGGCACAAAGATCATAGTCAATACTCTTCATTGGGAGCATCTGGGGGCGTAAGTGCTGTGGTTTTCAGCTACATTGCTATTCAGCCTACGCAGAGCCTTTGTTTATTTTTTATCCTATGCCTGCCAGGGTTTGTATTGGGTATTTTATACTTGATGTACAGCTGGTATATGGCAAAAAACCCTCAAGATCACATTAACCATGAGGCACATCTATACGGTGCGCTGTTTGGGTTGCTCTACACCTTATTTTTTGCACCAGAAGTAGCGCTAAGCTATCCTGAAAAATTCATGCAAATGCGTTTGTTTTTTTAATGCAGCACCACATCTACAGATTCTAAAATTTGATTGGCTAGTGCTTTTTCTGCCAAATCATTGGCTTTGTATACCAGATTGATCTGCCATAAATAGTTTTTGTATGTCAAAATCTTGTGCTCAAAGACATATTCTTTCCCTTGTCGCATAAAGGTACCTGATAAACAATACCCCCGATACATTCCAAAATCACAGGGACCCTCCTCATAATTGAGACTCCCCGATTGTTGTGTTAGCATTTCTTGTAACGCACCTTGTGCAGCCGACTCCATCCTTGGTTCTAACCCTGCATTGTAGCGAACCATAGATGCAAATAATGAAAACCCATCTCTATGCACGAACTGAGCCGAATGCATGGCTGCAATTCCATTAGATTTTGGTGTATCGTAAGGGCTACTACTAAGTTCCATTGCTTTAGGTACTGTCATCAACAAAGCAGGATCGCCAATGGCGCAGGACGTGGTAGGTGCATTGATTAGACCAGGAATGGAGGGATAATCTATAATTCTGGTCTTCACCTGCCAATACACCAACAATCCCACTCCAATACCCAAAGGAATACCCAAAAGCAACTCATACCTAGAAAAGTAACGCATGGTGTAAAGATGTGCATTGCCTTTCAGCTGGGCAAGATCAGGGGTTAATGCGCCTGGGCAAGTTCCTTTACTGTGAAGTTTCCTTCACCTTTAATTTGTCTTTAAGACTAATGCCTTGTATCACTTCTACCAGTATCCCATCGGAAAGGCCAGTTTTGATTTCTACTTTTTCAAATTCTTGAGGCTTTCGCTCTACCTCGGCATACACCTTCCCGTCTTTGAATTCAAGCAGACTTTCTTTTACCGCAATCACATTTTGCCTTTTATCTAGCATAATGTCAGCATTGGCACTGTATCCTGCTCTTAGGAATACTCCTGGTTTTAGATCCACTGCCGCCTTTATCTGGAATTGTATAGCTCCTTCCTCGCTTTTACCTTTTGGAGCTATAAATTCAAGCCTTGCCTGAAAAGTATCTTGATCCAAAGCCCCAACTTTCAAAAGAAGATCCATTCCCTCTTTAATCTTTCCTACTTCTGATTCATCTACTTTTCCTTCAAAAATCATTTCTCTCATTTCCGCAATGGTGGCAATGGTAGTCCCTTCATTAAAAGTATTGGATTCAATAATGAAACTCCCTTCTTTCAAAGGCACGTCTAGTATTAAACCTTTAGCAGTAGCTTTTACAATATTCGAAACTGTGCCTGTTTTTGCACTGGATCCTTTTTTTACCAGTTCCAGATTATTTTCAGCTGCTTCCAGCTCTTGTTTTCTTAAATTATAGTCGAGCTGTCGCTGGGTGAATTCTAAATCAGCGATCACTTTTTGATCATAAAGAGATTTGTTTCTCTCGTATTCCTTTTCAGCATTTTTAAAATTGATGATGGCTGCTTTTAATTGATTTTCGGCATTGTTGAGAGTCACCACATTGGGGATGATGCGAATTTTGGCAATCATCTGACCTTCTTTCACTTCTTCTCCTGCTTGTACATATAGATCCTCCAGTACTCCCGAGACTTGGGATTTGATATTCACTTCTTTTCTGGGCACAATGCTGCCGGTAGCTACTGTCTTTTTAATGATATTTGATATCTGAGCACTATCTACAGCATAGATTATGGGTTTACTTTCTGATTTTTTGTAAAGAAAAAATCCAGTGCCACCAAGGCTAGCGATGATGAGGAGAACGATTAAAACTGTGATAAATTTTTTCATTGAATTTGGCTTAAAAACGCGTCTTTATAAAATTATTCATATCGAAGAGCTTCCACAGGCTCAATAGAGGCAGCTTTTCTTGCAGGGATAAAACCAGCAGCTAAGCCTCCCAATACAATCACCACGAGACATGAGAATGCAACTGATAGGTTAATCTCTGGTCTGCTGAACATACCACCTTCGCTATCTTCTAATACTAGGTTCAGGATTTCTATAATTCCGATACCCATTACCAAACCTAAGTAGCCTGCTATAAAAGTAATGACAACGGATTCTTGTAGAATCAAGCTGACAATACTCCAAGGGGTGGCTCCCAAAGATTTCCTGATGCCTATTTCCTTGGTTCGCTCCTTCACTACTATGAGCATAATGTTAGATACACCTATAATTCCAGCGAGCAAAGTACCTAGCCCCACCACCCATACGAAAGTGCCAATGCCAGTAAACAAACCAGAAATTTGCTTGAATTCCTTCTCCGTATTCCAACTGCCCAAGGCATTAAAATCTTGCGGGTGAATTTTATGGCGAGCCATTAATACAGATTTTACTGCATTTTCAGCTTGTTCTGCCTTTATACCCGCCTTTGGTGTAAGACAAAACCAACTCACATCATTACCAAAGTTAAAGGTGTTTTGAAAAGTAGTAAAAGGGACGAAAATGCTATTTTGTTCTCTTTCTGCATCCCCGCCTTTTTTCACTGATTTGAACACGCCCACTACTTGAAAATACACTCCTTTAATTAAAATATATCCCCCCAATACCCTTTCGCCACTATCGAATAAGGTGCTCACCGCTTTTTCACCAATTACAGCTACTTTTCTCTTCTCAACAATGTCAGGCTCATTGATAAACCTACCTTTTGGGACTTTCATATTATCAATCATTAAAATCTCTGGATAGTCTCCATAGATTGAGAATGCCCCTGTTTTGTTGTTTCTACTCACATTGTTGCCACCTCTCCAGCCTCCCAACTGATTGCGAGGACACAGCACCTCTATTTGTGGTACTTCATTTTTTATAGCAGCCATATCACTGTTGTTCATGCGGATATATCTGCCTGGGAGCATTCCAGAATAGGCCATAGTGGTTTTCTGCGTCCAAACATAGATGCCGTTTTTGGCCATTCCATTGAAACTATCCAATACACCATTCTCCAATCCTCTGCCTGAACCAAGCATGATCATCAACATAAAAATGCCCCAGAACACCCCGAACATGGTAAGTCCTGTTCGGAGTTTGTTTCTCGCAAGAGTGCTCCCTATTTCCTGCCACTTATCGAGGTCAAACATCGGTTTATACTTCTTTTAAGGCTTCAACAGGTACAATTAATGCGGCTCTTCGTGCTGGAAAAAATCCGGCTGCTGCCCCAGCTATCACCAAAATGATCAGAGAACTAAAAGCTACGGAAATTGAAACTTCCGGCTGCCTAAAAAATTCTGGTTGCTCTGGCATCATACCCATTCCCAGCGATATCAATTCAATAAGCCCAACTCCTGTGAATAAGCCTAGGTATCCTGCTATAGTGGTGATTAATATGGATTCCAGAAGCACCATACTCACAATATTTACCGGAGTGGCCCCTAGTGCTTTTCGTATGCCGATTTCTCTTGTACGCTCCCTCACAGATATCAACATAATATTGCTCACCGACATTACTCCAGCCACTATAGTACCGAGGCCTACCACCCATAAAAACAGGGATATGTTTCGAAACAAGGAAGATATCTGTTCAAATTCTTCCACATTGTTCCAAATATTTAGAGCCGTAGGGTCTTTAGGATCAAACTTATGGTTTTGTGAAAGAGTGGCCAGTACCTTATCTAGGATCGCAGAGTTTTGTTCTGGGGTGGCATCTCCCACGGTATACATCAAGTGATGGATTCGGTTACCACCATTATAAGCCATTTGTGCCGTAGATATTGGAATGTACAACTGCCTTACTTCATCTTCGCCTCCCTCGTCATCAAATACGCCTACTACCCGATATTGGATATTGTTGATGCTGATATACTCGCCTAAAGGTTCAACGCCTTTAAAAAGAATTTCTTCCACCTTGGTCCCAATCACAGCAACTTTGCGCCTCTCTGCCAAATCTTTATCATTCAGAAATCGCCCTTTTATAATTTTGGTCTTTTCAAGGTACCTATGGTCGGGATGGCATGATCGCACATCGAAACTCGAATAGTTCTTCTTGTACCGAATAGTAAACTCTCCATAAAGGTAATATCGTGCGGTAATGTGCTCCACTCCAGGAATGAAATCACGCACTTGAGCAAAATCCTCATTGGTAAATCGCAACTGTCTACCGGGTTTCATACCTTCAAAGGCCAGGCTGGTTCTTTGAGGTCTAATCCAAACTGAATTTACGGCTCCATCACGGAATTGATATTTAACCCCATTGAGCAATCCTGATCCTGCACCCAATAACACGATTAGTATAAAAATACCCCATCCCACAGAAAATGCAGTAAGCAAGGTTCGTAACTTGTTTTTACGAACTGTGAAGGCTATTTCTTGCAGAAGGTCAATCATATGGCCAAAACCATATCTGAGGCGACTATTTGGCCATCTTTTAATCGAATAATTCGATCAGTCTGGGCGGCAACATCCTGTTCATGGGTTACCACCACCATTGTCAAATTATCTTCCTTATTTACCTGCCGAAATAGGGAGATGACTTCCTGCGAAGTGACTGAGTCCAAAGCACCCGTTGGTTCATCTGCCAATAAAACCCGTGGATGGGTGATCAAGGCTCTTGCTATGGCTACACGCTGTTTTTGACCGCCAGAAAGCTCCGAAGGCAAGTGGTGTGCCCAATCCTTTATGCCTACTTTATCCAAATATTCCAGTGCTAGCGCATTTCGTTTAGAGCGACTCATTTTCTGGTAATAGAGAGGCAAAGCCACATTTTCCTGAGCAGTTTTGAATGCCAATAAATTGAACGACTGAAATACAAATCCTAAAAACTTATTGCGGTACTGTGCAGCTTTTGTTTGACTGAGGTGTTTAATTAGCGTACCTCCAAGTTCATAGGTGCCATTATCGTATTGGTCTAGGATACCTAGGATATTCAACAAGGTAGACTTGCCCGAACCAGAGGAACCCATAATGGAGACGAGCTCACCTTCCGCGATTTCCATGTTTATGCCTTTAAGCACAGGTAACTCACCTGCGGCTGTATAGTAGGATTTTTGAAGATTTTTAAGTGAAATCATTTACAAATGGCATGAGCTACAGATTTCAAAACTAAGAAAGCTCTTCATTTCCAAGCATTAAACAAATGACGAATGGCAGCTTCTAGTCTGCTACAAGCCAAGGAATGGGATGTGTGGTAAGGGAGGTTTAAGCGGCTATGTCAGAATACAGATGTTCTTGAAATTCAACAAACAAGCGGCTGATGTTT
>DAINOB010000012.1:0-19591 GCA_036735585.1 Cytophagales bacterium
TTTTTTGATGCTGATTACCAAAATGGCCCATGCTCAAAAGGTAGCTTTGGTATTGAGTGGCGGAGGAGCAAAGGGTTTGGCGCATTTAGGGGTGATAAAAGCACTTGAAGAACACAACATACCTATAGATTATGTCATCGGCACCAGCATGGGTGGTGTTGTGGGTGCCTTTTATGCTTCAGGTTTCTCTGTTGAATTTATGGAGCGTACGGCACGATCTGCCAAATTTCAAGATTGGGTAAATGGCAGAATAGAAGGCCGATATGCTTATGAAATATATTCACCTAGGGCGGATGGAGGTTCTATAAACATTCAATTGGATTTCGATTCTTTATTTCAAACTGCGTTTCAACCTAGGGTAATCAGCGATGCATCTTTGAATATGGCCTTTGCAGAGACATTTGCCCCTATAGATGCTATTTCAGGAAGAAACTTTGATAGTCTAATGATTCCTTTCAGGGCTGTAGCAGCGGATATTTATTCACAAAGAGATGTAATCCTTAGGGCAGGTAGTGTAGCCGATGCTGCAAGGGCCACGATGAGCGTTCCGTTGTTTTTCGACCCTATAAAAATTGATAAACATTATCTTTTTGATGGAGGTATATACAACAATTTCCCTATTGATGTTGCGCTTAATTCGTTTGACCCTGATATCATTATAGGAGTAAATGTGTCTGAGCAAACTTATACTGTATATCCTGAAGGTATAAAAAAACCTGGACCTGCTGATATGCTGCGGTTGATTGCTATTTCAAAAAGTGATTCAACCAAGTTAAGAGAGGGTGATATTTATATTCAGCCTGATGATGGTAAACTTACCGCTTTTGACTTTAGTAAGATTGACGAGTTTATCTATGCAGGATATAGCGCTGCAATGGAAAAGCTTCCTGAAATGCTTAATAAAATTGGCCGGAGGACTTATTCTGATGAGCGCTACCAATCTCGAGTTGCTTTTCAATCAAAAAAACCACCCTTCAATGTTTCCAAAGCTTCATTTATGGGGCTCACCAATGTAAAAAACCAGAAGTACATCAATCGCTTATTTAGGACAAGGAAGAATCAGGAATATCTTGACATTGATGAAATTAAAGACTCTTACTTTAGATTGGCGCAAGCCGGATTTCTAGATGAGTTGTATCCGAGTTATACTTTTGATGAGTCTGAACAAGATTTTATTTTTAATCTTTCAGGTAGTTATAAGAGGAAAGCTAGAATAGGATTGGGTGGGGTGATTGCAACACGAAATATTGCACAAGTATTTGCCTCTCTTGAATACAAATCTTTTGGAAGGTTTCCGTATACATTCTATGCGAATGCCTACAGTGGCCCTTTTTATAACTCTGTTTATGTAAGTAATAGATTTGATCTTTCTACAGAACATCCTTTCTATGTAGAACCAGATTTCTGTTACAACCGATGGAATTATCTCGCAATCAGTGAGTTGATTTTGCCTACCTCCCGAGAGCAGGCTTACATTATCAGTGAGGATCTGGTGGGAGGAATTACCTTAGGAACTTCACTTGAGCAACGTGGATTGCTGAAACTTAGATACCAATATTTTCTCCATGCTGACGAGTATAGCCCGCTCTCTGTGATCAATACATTGGATACCTTTAATATTTCTTACTTTACTGGAAACAGCTTTTCCATAAGCTTCGACCACAATTCTTTGAACTATAAGCAGTATCCATATAAGGGTCGTGCGTTTGAATTTAAAGCTAGCTTTATCAATGGCTGGGAAGATTTTAGACCAGGCACCCTAGTAGGCAGACAGAAGCAGGATCAAACCCCAAATCAATTTCATGAATGGTATAGATTGCAATTCAATGGGGAAAACTATTTCAACTTATCAAAAAACTATAAACTAGGTGTTATGGGCAGAGCTATGTTCTCCAATCAACCGCTGTTTGCCAATTACATTGCTACCATTATACATGCGCCTGTTTTTTTACCGCTTCAAGATAGCAGGGCAAATTTTCTAAGAGACTTTAGAAGTTTTAACTACGTAGCTTATGGTTTGAAACAGGTGATTATGCCTACAAGAAACTTCCAAATAAGGTTAGAGACGTATGGGTTTACCAATTTAAGACCCATTATTGAGCTCACTAATCCTACTTCTATTGACAACCGAGCTACAGTATCAGACCAATCAATAACAGGATTTGTTGGAGCCGCTACATTTGTTCTATCTTCATCTTTTGGGCCTATTGCCTTCAGTGTCAATTACTATGACAACCTTGCACGAGAAAACAGGCTAGGGGTGCTTTTCCACTTGGGATATCTTCTTTATAACAAAAGATCACTCGATTAATCATTCTAACAAATCTATGTATCTATATTTTTTGCGTAATCCAAATGCTCTTGTAGTTTTGCAATAAGCTCTACGTATGTCAGAACAAAACAAAACCGAACTATATCAATCTTTTGCATCCTTAATCTATGCTGTTGCTATGGCAGATGGCATTCTGATGACTGAAGAAAAAGATGCCATAAGAAAGGTAATAGGAAATCATCCTATGATGGCTCCCCTTAACTCACTTTTTGAAAGCAAAGAAAAACTGGAGATAAGCATTGTTTCGGCTTATTATGAAGTAATGACTTTTATAAAACAAAATAAGCCTGATCCTGAATTCAGTTTTTTGGTTCAGGTTTTAGAGTCATTGAGTTCTCTTAGCGAAGGGGTAGAAGAAGAAGAAGGCAACTTGGTAGAAGAATTCATAATTGACCTCAAGTCTAAGCTAAGTCAATAGCCCTCTTTATACAAAACCTCACTGAACTGAATCCTAAAATTCGGTTGTTTTCATGGATGGTATAATAATTGCGAACAGTTATCTTGCAAATAACGATCACGAATACCTATTGCAGGGGAGTTTATGACTCCCCTTCTTTTTTTACTTTATGTCCTAAGGTGTCTTATATTGTGTGGTACACACATATCTTTGCAACCATATGAGTCCAGAGATAGAATCACTGCAAAGAGAAATAGATCAATTTATCATATCGAATAAAAAAGACCTCGAGTCGTTTAAACTTGCCTTTTTAAGTAAAAATGGAAAAGTAACGCTCTTATTTGAGGTATTGAAAAGCTTACCCGTAGAGGATAAAAAGAGCTTTGGAGCAAGTATCAACGTGTTGAAAGAACAAGCCACTCAGAAGCTTAAGCAAGAGACTGAGCGACTTGATCAATTGGTGGATGAAGAAAATGATGTGTACCAAAATTACGATTTCACAAAGCCAACCATTCCTGGTTTGCTTGGCAGCAGACATCCTATCTCTTTGGTGAAGGACGAGATTATTAGAGTATTTGAAAGGCTAGGTTTCAATGTGGAGGAAGGTCCAGAAATAGAAGATGATTGGCACAACTTCACAGCCTTAAACTTCCCGCCAGACCATCCAGCAAGAGAAATGCAAGATACTTTTTTCATCCAAAAAGGTGATGCCGAAGTTGCCTTGCGCACTCACACCTCTTCGGTTCAAATTCGAACCATGGAGCGCAGAAAGCCCCCTATTCGTAGTATTGCTCCTGGGAGAGTTTTTCGCAATGAAGCAATTTCGGCCAGAGCGCACTGCCTATTTCATCAAGTAGAAGGTTTTTATATCGATCGGCAGGTTTCATTTAAAGACCTTAAAGACACCCTGTATCACTTTGCAAAAGAAATGTTTGGTAAAGAGACCCAAATTAGGTTCAGGCCATCATTTTTCCCTTTTACAGAACCCAGTGCCGAAATGGATATATCTTGTCTCATCTGCAAAGGAAAAGGTTGTCCCGTTTGCAAACAATCAGGCTGGGTAGAGATTGGAGGAGCAGGCATGATTCACCCAAACGTAATGCGAAATTGTGACATAGACCCTGAAGAGTATACAGGATTTGCATTTGGCATGGGCATAGAAAGAATCACCATGTTAAAATATCAGATCAAAGACCTTCGTTTGTTTACTGAAAATGACCTCCGTTTTCTCAAACAATTTAAATCCCTTTGATTATGAATGAACTTTCGAAAATTCATACTGTAGGAATAGCAGGAGCTGGAACCATGGGTCAGGGGATAGCGCATCTGGCTCTTCAAGCAGAGCAGAAAGTTATTTTATATGATCTGAATAAGCAATCCTTGACCAAGGCACATTCCTTAATCACAAAAACACTAACGGGTGCCGCGGAGAAAGGGATTTTCAAAGGAAATCTAGAGCAAGCACTATCCAACCTTATACTCACAGATGATGTAGATCAGTTACAAGCCCCCTTTATTATTGAGGCCATTGTAGAGCGTCTGGATATAAAGCGCGACCTTTTTATGCATTTGGAAAAAGTAAACACATCCGAAAGTATTTTTGCTACCAATACGTCTTCAATTCCTGTTACACAATTGGCTGCAGGAATAAATAACCCTTCAAGAGTAGTGGGTATGCATTTTTTCAATCCTGCCCATATCATGAAGTTAGTAGAGGTAATAAGTGGTGTTGCCACAGATAATAAGGTAGCTGAACTAACGATCCAATTGGCAAAACACTGGGGTAAGGTGCCCGTGAAAGCCAAAGATAGCCCCGGCTTTATCGTAAATAGAGTGGCAAGACCATACTATGTAGAGGCATTAAAACAGGTAGAAGAAGGTGTTGCTGATTTTCAAACCATTGATAGAATCTTAGAAAGTAAAGGATTTAGAATGGGGCCCTTTAGGTTGATGGACCTCATAGGTGTAGACACCAATTTCTCCGTTACTAGTACTATGTATGAGCAGTTCTTCTACGAACCACGTTTTCGCCCTAGTAGAATTCAACAACAAAAAGTAATGGCAGGGCATCATGGACGCAAGACTAACAGAGGCTTTTACCACTATGACCAGTAGAAATCATTTTTTCGTCCTTACAATAGTTGCGATTCTATTCTTTTGGAGCTGCCAGCGGGATGAATCTCAAGAGACCTTTTTAAATGAACCTTTGGTAGATATTACTTTGGTAGTTACCAATATTGAATACCTGCCTTTGCAGCAAGACGGTGGATTTATATACCTAGAAGGAGGACGCAGAGGGATTATACTCTATAGACAAAACTCTAGTCAGTATATCGCATTTGAAAGAAACTGTACATTTCGTCCAGATGATAGCTGCGCCTTGGTCAGTGTGCATAGTTCCCGATTGTTCTTAGAGGACACTTGCTGTTTCTCAAATTTTGATTTCACAGGTAGACCTACTTCAGGTCCGTCCAGTGTTTTTTTAAGGAGATACAATACCACCTTGAATGCCAATTTGTTGAGGATTACTAATTGATAAAACTGCTACTTTATTCTTTAGCAGGAGTTAAACTAATTTTACATGAATCATTTTTTCACTAAAATAATTCGATATTTTTTTCAGGGCTTGTTGGTGGTGGGTCCTTTAGGGATCACTATTTATGTGCTTTACATAAGCATTGTATCGCTAGACGGGCTTTTGAGACTTGAAGATTATCCTGGCCTGGGTATTTTGCTGGTTTTATTGGGCATCACATTGCTAGGATTTTTAACGTCCAATGTGCTATCAGGACCAGTTTTGAGCTTTTTTGAACGGCTTATTGAGAAAATACCAGTAGTAGGCTTGCTTTATACCTCGGTTAAAGACCTCATTGGGGCTTTTGTGGGCAATAAGAAGAAATTTAATAAGCCTGTAGCTGTGGTTATTAACAAAGAGCTCAACTTTAAAAGACTGGGGTTTATGACTCAAGAGAGCATGGAAACCTTTGGTCAAAAAGGCCTGTCAGCGGTATATTTCCCGCACTCCTACAACATCTCTGGGAATGTAGTATTGGTGCCAACTGCGCTTATTGAACCTTTAAACATGCCTAGTGCCGATGTGATGAAATTTGTCGTTTCAGGGGGAGTTTCAGGAATTGAAGATTAACTGTATTTAAGAATTATTGCCACTTCCTTGGTTTCTGGAAGAGTTTTTAGAATGTGCATTTTTAGGGTTAAAACGCTTTTTCCCGTTCTTATTTCCCGGTCGTGTTTGCTTATTGATATCAGGGCTAACACCAATCTCAGCAGGTATTGTTTCCAATGTTAGACTTCTTCCAAGCAATCCTTCTATTCTATAAAATTTCCTGGCGTCATCGGGGTGTACAAATGTGATAGCAGTGCCTTTTGCATCAGCTCTTGCTGTTCGTCCTATTCTATGGATGTAATCTTCAGGGTCTGGTGGTACATCAAAATTTACTACAAGCCCTACTCCCTCCACATCAATGCCTCTAGAAATTATGTCTGTGCCTATCAAAACAGGCAATTGCTTGTTTCTAAATGCCAGCATTGCCCGATCACGTTCCTCTTGGCTCAGATCAGAGTGAAAAGCAAGTGCATGTAATTTGATCTTCTTTACAATACTCTCCAAGCTTTTTACTTTCTGCTTGGTAGAGGCAAATATGATGATGCTATCAAAAGTTTCTTCACTCAGTAGTTTCTGGAGCAGCAATAACTTATCTGTTTCATTTACGGCAAAAAATCTCTGTGTCACACCTATTGCGGGAGTAGACACGGCTAAATTGATCTCCAAGGGATTTTGAAGCAAGGCCGAAGCTAGTTTCCTAATTTTCGGGGGCATGGTAGCCGAAAACATCAGCGTTTGTCGTTTTACGGGTACATGACTGATGATCTTCATGATATCTTCATTAAAGCCCATATCCAGCATACGATCCGCTTCATCGAGGATCAAATAACGCAGTTGAGAGAAGTCAGCTTTGAAACTGGTGAGCATAGCAATAAGCCTTCCAGGAGTAGCAATCACAATTTCACTTCCCTGATGTAGTGCTTTTTTTTGCACTTCAAATGAATGTCCATCTCCACCGCCAAATACTGCAATGCTACTCACAGGTGCAAAGTAGGCCAAGCCTTGAATATTTTGATCTATTTGCATCGCTAGTTCTCTGGTAGGAACAAGTACCAGTGCTTTGATCTTGTCCCTATGATCAGTAAGTGACAGGATGTGGTGAATAACAGGTAAAATATAGGCCGCTGTTTTGCCAGTACCCGTTTGAGCACTGGCAATCATATCTCTATGTTGTAAAATTTCAGGGATGGCCGCCTCTTGTATGGGTGTCGGTTGCTTAAATCCCATTGCATCCAAACCTTCTAACAGCGAAGGGTGGAGCAGTAAATCTTTAAAATTCAAAATCTAAGTGATTATAGTTTGATTCAGGAAACATATTCCTGCTTATGAACTAGGGCAAATAGGTTAGGTTCTAATTCTACATAACCCTGATCGTAACAAAAGTAATAGGTTTTGCCGTTTCGAGTCACAAAAATATTTGTGAAGTAGCTAAAACTGAATCCCTTTCTTATCAATTCGTCTCTACTAACTTTAGACTTACCTTGAGGATTAAGATCAGCAAGAATCCGTCTATTTTTTCGTAGCACATGATTGATATTTCTTATCAAACCAGTGCTGTCACTGTTCATTCTATTATGGTAGGCATTGCGACACAGGTCAGAGCAAAACTTCTTATCTCGCCTTCCGTTTAGCTTGTATCCACACTCCAAACAAAGAGATTCTTCTTGTTCCACATGCGAATATAGCCTAGAATCACAAATCTTACATGCGAATGTTGCCATTTCCTTGCAGCAAAGCTGGAAATAGGCTGTGAGTTGAATATCAACAATTTAAAAATTAAAAGAACACCACTTAGAAAGGTAAATCATCAAAAAGTGAGTTGCGCTGACAGAGGATTTCCCTATATTTGCAACAAATCCTATCCGTCATGAAAAAAGTATTGCTTATTGTTATCTCTGCACTTTTGATGGCCTCAGTAGCTTGTTCTAGAAAAACTTGCCCTACTTATGCCAAAGATACCGCTAGCAAAGAGGTTAAATCCTAACGCTACCCTTCTTCCTTAACCCTGAAGACACAAAGCCCTACATGGGCTTTTTTTATTTCTAGCTAATCCAAAGGGAATTATTTAATACCTTTGGCAGTTACATTGCTATCCCATATTTTCTAGCACACTTATGCAAAAGATCTTACTTCTTATTTGGACTGTCTTACTATTTTCAGGTTATCCCTCTGCAAATTTAATTGCTCAAAAAACGACATCATCTGATTTTAATAATGGATTTGATGGTGTTGATGAAAAAGAAACTCGAGATGGTAGATATTATAGAATTGTAAGTTTCAACCGTGTACCCGCTCATAGTACCCTTGAACTATTAAAGTCAGAAGGGCTATCATTCTTGGGTTTTGTTCCTCCTTCGTCCTATTTGGCTTCTGTGCCAACAGATTTTCAAGATTTTAACTTACTGAATCAACAAGGAGTAACCGCATTTAAGATTTTAAATAATGGCTTTAAACTTCATCAGTTCCTCCAGAATTCAGATATGCCAGCTCATGCACTAGATAGCAGAGGACACTACATTTTAATAGCCAATTTGATGAGTGATGCCAACATTCAAAATGCATTATCAGAGCTTAGAATGTTGGGAGCTGAAATTGTATCACATGAAGAATATATTAGGACAGTTAAAATAATTGTCTCCCCGACTCAAATAGAGAAAATGGTATCTATACCCTATGTGTATTTTTTTGAACCTATATCACCGCCATCTGAGCCAGAAAATTTGCCAGGAAAAACTTTGCACCGATCTAATATTATCGATCACTTCTCAGTAGGAAATACGGTACTCGATGGAGCTGGTGTCACACTTGCCCTAGGCGATGATGGCATTGTAGGGCCTCATGCTGACTATCAGGGGAGAACCAACCAAAGCAATGTATCGCTAAACAATGGTGATCATGGTGATCATATAGCAGGTACTATTATGGGAGCAGGCAATATCAACCCAAGCACAAAAGGCATGGCACCCGGTTCTTTTTTGATGGTATATCAAGTATGGAATGCCGTTAATAGTTCTCCATCGTCTTATAACACACATAGTGTACGTATAACAAACACTTCTTACAGCGATGGCTGCAATACTGGCTACACTTCTTTTGCAAGGACAGCCGATATACACATCAATTCTAATCCCGCCTTAATGCACGTTTTCTCCGCTGGAAACAATGGTGGCAGCAACTGTAATTATGGCGCAGGTGCTGGATGGGGAAATATTACAGGTGGGATTAAAGTAGCAAAAAATGCAATAGCAGTGGGAAATCTGAACGATCTCGATGAGCTAAATTCCTCCAGCAGTCGTGGTCCTGTACATGACGGCAGGATCAAGCCAGATATCTGCGCAATGGGTACATCTGTAATTTCCACTACCGATCCTCATGCCTACACTTCAAAGACTGGAACTTCTATGTCTGCACCTGGAATCGCTGGTGTAATGGCCCAACTTTATCAGGGGTACAAACTGCTCAACAATGGGAATGACCCAAATTCCGCGTTGATTAAGGCTGCTATGATGAATACGGCAGATGACTTAGGAAATCCAGGACCTGATTTCAGACATGGGTATGGTAGAGTGAATGCAAGAAGAGCATATGATTTAATCAAAGACAATAGATATATGAATGCCACTGTTTCCCAAGGTGATTCAGTTAGTTTCACCATCAATGTTCCTTCAGGAGTACAGGAAGTCCGCGTAATGCTGTATTGGCATGATAAAGAAGCATTGGCAGGGTCAAGTAGAGCGTTAGTAAATAACCTTGACCTTCAAGTGGTTACACCTACGAATGTCACTTTTCTTCCTTGGAAGCTGGTATCTATACCTGTAGTAAGTCTCTTGAATAGTAATGCTACTAGAGGTGAAGACACAGTAAATAATGTAGAACAAGTAACTATCAGTACCCCCGTTGAAGGAGTTTACACCATTAAAGTAAAAGGAAATTCTGTTCCTTTTGGTCCACAAAATTTCTTTGTGGTGTATGAGAATAGGGATGCTGATGTAAAACTGACATACCCTATAGGAGGTGAAACCTTAGCTCCCGGTCAGCCGCACACCATTCGTTGGGATGCGATTGCAGGATCTTATGGCATTACCAGTTTGCACTATAGCATAAATGACGGTGCCACATGGACCGCCATTGCTAGTGCTGTTATTGCCGCGAATAGACATTTCACATGGATGGTTCCTGTTTCTTTGGACGGAAAAACGATCAAGATTCGGATAAGAAGGGGTGCCAATAGTGAGGATTTCTCTTCAGGACCAGTATCTATCATGCGCACTCCCACTGGACTTCAATTGGATTGGGCCTGCGCCAATGATCTAAAAATAAAGTGGAATTCAGTACCTTTTGCTACAGGCTACATCGTATATCGCTTAGGTGCACAGTATATGGATAGCATTGGCTACACTACCGGCACTTCGTATGTAGTAAACAATATTAATTCAAATTCAGAGCAGTTTTTCTCGGTTAAGGCCATAGGGCAAAATGGTGTGGAAAGTAATAGAGCCATTGCTTTGAGAAAATTACCTGGAACCAGCGGTTGCATAGCTCCAAGTGCAGGGTTGATTGCACCAGATACAGCCTGCTCAGCAACTTCAATAGTTTTTGCCGACAATAGTACTGGAGCGGCTGCGCAATACAATTGGGAATTTGGAGCCGATGCAATGCCTTCTTCAGCCATAGGGCTAGGGCCACATGCGGTATCTTTTAGCACCAATGGATCAAAAAATGTAAAGTTGATTGTCAGCAATGCTTTAGGAACTGATTCCATAAATAGAGCCATTTGGATTGATCCATCGCCTTCTTCTGACTTTAGTTTTGTAGAATCTGCAACCACCAGAGAAGTATTTTTCACATCGCTCGCCACATCCTTCGATTCTTTACGCTGGGACTTTGGAGACGGTAATTTTAGCTCACAGACAAGTCCTTTTCATACCTATGCTGCTGACACCTTGTACACTGCTTCTCTTACTGCATTTGGGAATAATTGCCCTGCTTCTGTAACGAGTAAGCAAATAGACCTTCAAACAGTTGCTGGTCTTTCAGTGGAAGAATCTTCTACTTTTATGCTATCTCCTAATCCTGCTCATGGTATAGTGTACCTTCACAAAAATGCTGAATTGCCTGTAGAGTCATTAGAGATATTGGATACTAAAGGGAGTGTTGTTGCTCGCCAAATGGTATCGAATGCTTATCAGAATACTCTCTCAGTAGATATATCCAAGATTTCTGCAGGAACTTATGTCATAAGAATCATTGGTGCAGATAAAAGCTTTGTGAAAAAATTGATAGTAGAGTAACCAAACTTTAAACGCTTCTCTTTTTACTTTACCAAGTGTATAGTAGAAAGTGTTTTAAATACAGTTTGCTTTAACGGGCAATAGCAGGATTAAACGAAGTCTCTAGCTTAATTTACAAACACCTTCAACCCTGAAACTTATGTAGTTTGAGTGCAGGAACCAAGTCTTTTTTAATTCTCTTGAAACAGCTTGCTTGTAGCGGAGCTTGATTTTTTGAGCTCTACGGAAATCTCTTTGTCTTTTGCCCCAATTATAAAATTTTCAAGAACCTCCTCAATATCATCATCAATGAATACCGAAGTGGATCCATCAAGAATGACACTTGCACCATGAGGTATTTCATCAAGTTTCTTCTTAATCAAGGCTTTGTTAAGAAAACTCACATCTTTGTTAAGCTTTAGTAGGTAGTGCTGTTCATCCTGTTCAAGCATTACAGCCGATTGAAAGTTTTTAAGAATTACAAAATAAAGACCTGCTACAATACCGATAAGCACTCCAGCCAAAAGATTGGACAATAGAATGGCAACGATGGTGATGCTATAGGGTATAAATTGAGAATAGCCTTTTCGCCACATACTGGATA
Source organism: Cytophagales bacterium (assembly GCA_036735585.1). Taxonomy (GTDB): domain Bacteria; phylum Bacteroidota; class Bacteroidia; order Cytophagales; family JAIYAX01; genus JAIYAX01. The sequence continues at coordinate 11,728 of DAINOB010000012.1, forward strand.
CTTGAGCAGGCGAAATCAGTTTGAACCCAATAAAAATCAAAATTGCCGCTAAGGAAGAAAGTGGAATCGAGCTAAGCCACTCAGAAAGCAGCAAAACACTTAGAATAAGCCATAATCCATGCAGTATCGCAGCAGTTCTTGTGCGACCTCCTGCTTCTATATTTGCGCTGCTACGCACAATTACAGCAGTAACAGGGATGCCACCAACTAATCCACAAATTACATTGCCAATGCCCTGGGCTCTTAATTCTTGGTTAGGATTGGTAATTCTTTTAAGTGGATCTAGTTTATCCGTAGCCTCTACACTCAATAGACTTTCCAATCCAGCTATTAGAGCAATGGTTATTGCCAAAATATATGTGTTCAAAGACCATAGAGTCGACCAGTCTGGAAATTGTAACATTCCCGTAAGGCCAGCAGTTTCTTGAATTGGAATATCAACACGATGTGCTGCCGTAATGCTCCAAGAAGGGTAATAATATTGGTAAGCCAAATTTGTAGCAATCCCCAAAAAAACCACGATAAGGGCAGAAGGGATGAGTCTTAGTTTGGTTGATTGAATTCTTGGATGCTCCCAAAGAATTAAAAAAAGCAATGAAACAGAGGAAAGCAATACTATGCCTGGGCTTGGGTGAAGAATGGCTTGATACAATTCTGTAAATGTATTGTTGCCATCTGGCTGAATAAAACCAAGATCACCTTCATAATTTCGATCCCATCCCAGTGCATGAGGAAGCTGTTTGAGAATCAAAATAAGGCCAATGGCTGAAAGCATGCCTTTAATCACTGAATGAGGGAAAAAATTCACAATATACCCCACCTTAAATATGCCCAATAAGAGTTGAATAATACCAGCCAAGAACACTGCAACTAAAAATGCATTGAAAGAACCTTGAGAACTTATTCCATCGAGAACTATCAGGGTGAGGCCAGCAGCTGGACCACTTACGCTTATTTGCGCATTGCTAAGCATGCCTACAACAATGCCTCCTACGATTCCACTGAGAATTCCTGAAAATATAGGAGCACCCGATGCTAATGCAATGCCCATACACAAAGGCAGTGCAACTAAAAAAACAACTAGGGAAGCGGAAAGGTCGGTTAAAAAATACTTCCGAATTTGATCCATTCTTAGCGAACTAAAAGAGGAGTTTCAAGTCTTTCTAATTTGTCTTGATCAAATGCACCTTTCTCCATAACCAGTAGATTGCCTTCCGGAGAGACCAACAAGAAGTAGGCTATTTTCTTATCGGTAATGCCAAGTGTTTTAAGGAGATCCCCATCTGGTTTGGTCCAGACTCTAATCAATTCATAAATGCCTGCATCAGCTTCTGCCTTTGCCTTTTTTACAAAAGCTGCAGCAGCCTTTTTCCCACCTGTAGTCACTACCGGGACCAAATAAGTCTTTACGGGCTTGATCTCATCCACCATCAATAGTCCACCTGTTTTACGATCTATAAAGCTCTGATAAATAGGCATCCACCATGCTGCGAGTTCTTCTTCTGCATCTGGATGCAAGGCTAACGCCAATAGGTAGTGATCACCGCTACTTTTCGATAATGGAGCCACATTTCCATCAAGATCTTGCAAAGGTATTGTTGTCAGATCTTGGGCCTTCAGGGATAAAGAAAAGATCACAGTTAGACTAAATAGGATTATTTGGCGTGCTTTCATGTAATTGTTTTTATAGGAATACAAATTTGAAGAACTTCTATGTAAGCCTGACTATATACTGCCATTTCTTTTTTCTAGAAGATATTACATGAACTTGTTCTATTGGCGTGCTTCACATACGTTTGCCCGATAAAACCAAATCCAATATGGAGGTGAAACCAGCCCCAACAAGAGTCTACGATAGAGCTAAAGAACATTTTCTTAAGGATTTCCCTGCCTCTTTGCCTATCGAGCAAGCATATGTGCATATCGGGATGTTTCTCGGCTGGATGATTGATCAAAATCTATGCAGCGAATACTTTATAGAAGAATGTGAAACTCAGATTTATAGATTTTCACGTAAAGAGATCAGTTGCACAGTACTAAGCGAAATTTGGGACGGCTATCTTGGTAGTGACCTTTTTACAGAAGAAGGCAATATGTTTTGCTTCTATTACTACGGTGGTGGGATTTATAAGAAAGATTATCAAGGTACGCTTGCCAAGAATCTCGAAAGCATTTATCATGTACAAGATACTTGGAACAACTATAATGAAATGAGTAAAATCATTTCACTTCGCTACGATGACTGGAAACGTATAGTATCTTGAAATATCAGCTCGCTTTAGCCATGTATCCTGCTAAGCGATAAAGCAATCGAGCACCTACACTGGCATCCCATTCATCATTTCCAGGCGATACTTCAACCAAATCAGCACCTATCAACTTCTTTCCGCTTAACACCAACTTCTCCAGCAAATAACAAACTTCTTCAAACAACAATCCACTAGGAACTGGAGTACCAGTATTGGGACATAATTTTGGATCAAAGCAGTCAATGTCAATACTTAGGTAAACTTGCTCTGGTAGAGATTGAATGATTTGGTCACAAATAGTTGACCAAGAGCTCCCTTCGTAAAGTTTCTTTTTAATATCTCTATCGGTGTAGAAAACCACTCTACCCTTGCTCTGTTTTACATATTCTGACTCTTCTAGGCAATAATCTCTAATCCCTACGGATACAAGAGACTGTACTTCTGACAACTGCAAGGCATTGTACATAATTGAAGCATGAGAGTAGGTGAAATCTTCAAAAGCCTTCCTCAAATCAGCATGTGCATCGAGATGTAAAATCCCAAAACTTTGATTTTTACCTGCCAATGCCTGTAGGTAGCCCAAGGGCGTGCTATGGTCTCCTCCTAAAAGAATTACTTTTTTCCCCATGGCCATATACTCAGAGGTCTGTGCCATAACCCACTCATTGAAATCAGCTCCTGCTTGATTGATCTCAGCCAAAATTTTTGCATACTCTTTAGCCTCAGATTCAGGTTTACCTTCCAATAAAAACCCGATATAATCTTTGGCCTGTTTACGCATGCGCTTGCTCATTTTCCGCCATTTTTCAGGGATAGGAGCCATCCAAATACCTAATTTCCACAAGTCGGGAAAGAAAGGATCGTATAAATCTACCTGAAAACTGGCATCAAGGATTGCTGATGGGCCTTTTGCAGTACCAGCCCTGTAAGATACCGTCACTTCCCAAGGGCATGGCAATACCACAATTTCAGAATTCTCTAGTCCAAAAGGAAGACCAAAAAGCTGTTCTCCGATAGCTGGAGAATTGGGGTCAAATGTTTCAATAATCGATGCCTTGTCCATCAATTCGGGATACTTTTTATCTGATTTACTCATGGTCTTGAGGAAAGTATTTTTTAGGGAAATGAAATGCCAACATCTTGCCTGATCCTTTAGTAACCTCGCTCCACGCCTGATCTTCAAATACCACATGCACAATTCCAGCAGTAGGAAGATTGCCTATTTCGGCATTGCTGAAATACTCCGCTACGTAGGTAAAAGTAGGATTGTGGCCAAAAATCATTACAGACTCATACTTTTCATCCAGTTCATTGATTATTCGGAGAATTGTTCTTGGCGAAGCTTCATAGAGTTCTTCATTTTGCTGAATGGATTCCAAAGGATAGGATAAAGCTTTGGCAATGTACTCAGCGGTTAATAGGGCTCTTTCCGCAGTGCTACTCATCAAGAGGTCAGCTCTTGTACCAAGATTATTAAGAATCTCGCCTATTCTAGGAGCATCTCTGTGGCCACGTACATTAAGTGATCTATCGAAATCACGCTGTCCAGAATCCGACCAATCCGACTTTGCATGCCTGCAGATATACAAATGCTTTATCATGTATAATTATAATGGTTGAGCAACATACAGTATTTTTAGGACAAGTAAAAAGTAAGCCTTTCTACAAAGCTAAAGAATGAAACATTCGCAGTGAATACCTCTATGATTGGGATACCTGCTGAGGCGTAGAAAAGCTGAATTCATTTTTAATTTTGCTTTATTCAATCTCAATTTTGACATTCGCAGCACAATCACAGCTCGAACTATGTCAAAAAATCTGGTCATCGTTGAATCTCCTGCCAAAGCCAAAACCATTGAAAATTATCTCGGTAAAGATTTCAAAGTGGCCTCTAGTTATGGTCATATCCGTGATTTACCCAAAGATGACAAGGCCATAAACATTGAAAAAGATTTTGAACCTACTTATGTCATCTCAGAAGATAAACAGGAATTAATCAACACCTTACGCAAGTTGGTAGCCAAAGCAGAAACTGTGTGGCTAGCCACGGATGATGACCGAGAAGGGGAAGCTATTAGCTGGCACTTAAAGGAAACGCTGAATCTTGATGAACTAACCACCAAGCGAATTGTATTCCGAGAAATCACCCAATCTGCCATTCTGAAAGCCATTGAGAACCCAAGAGGTATCGATTTTGATCTGGTAAATGCACAGCAGGCACGCAGGGTATTGGATAGATTGGTAGGTTTTGAACTGTCTCCAATCCTGTGGAAGAAAATTAAAACCGGACTCTCCGCTGGTAGGGTACAATCAGTAGCCGTGCGTTTGATCGTAGAGCGAGAGAGAGAGATCGAAGCATTTAAAAGCAAATCAGACTACAAAATTTCTGCTTTGTTTCAGGCTGGCTCTAAAAAAGTATTCAAGGCAGAGCTAAATACAAGATTTAAGACCTCGAAAGAAGCACAAGAGTTTTTGGAGCGCTGCATAGATGCTATTTATACAGTTGAGAAACTAGAACTAAAGCCTCTTACTAAAAGTCCAGCACCTCCATTTACTACTTCTACCCTACAGCAGGAAGCAGGTCGAAAACTAGGATTCAGTGTGGCTCAAACCATGAGTATCGCACAGAGGCTTTACGAATCTGGACATATCAGTTACATGCGTACAGATTCACTCAATTTGTCTGATACGGCAATAGAAGCAGCAAAGACTGAAATTTTTAACGCTTATGGCAAAGAATTTCATCAGGTAAGAAAATACAAAACCAAGTCTGACTCAGCACAAGAGGCACATGAAGCCATAAGACCTACCAACTTTGCCGCACACAGCGTGGAAGGGGAAAGAAATGAGCAACGACTGTATGAATTGATTTGGAAAAGAGCCATAGCTTCACAAATGGCTGATGCTAAAATTGAGAAAACCATCGCTCAAATTGGAATAAGCACCACATCAGAAAAGTTTATTGCCACAGGTGAAATGATTCGATTTGAAGGTTTCCTGAAAGTCTACCTCGAATCTGATGATGAGGAGGATGAAGAAGAGGATAAAGCCATTCTCCCTGCACTCAAAGAAAAAGAGTCGCTTCAAAATGAATATATTTTAGCCAAAGAAATGTACAGCAAACCTTTGGCACGCTATTCTGAAGCTAGTTTGGTGAAAAAACTTGAAGAACAGGGCATAGGAAGACCATCTACCTACGCACCTACCATCTCTACGATTATCAAAAGAGCCTATGTAATCAAGGAGTCCAGAGAAGGAAAAACTAGAAACTATCAAGAGATAAAACTTGAAAAAGGGAAAGTTATACAGTCTCAAAAAATTGAGAATTACGGTGCTGATAAGGCCAAACTTTTCCCGACTGATATCGCTATGGTGGTTAACGATTTCTTGGTGAAATACTTCCCTTCAGTGATTGATTTCTCTTTCACCGCCAAGGTAGAAAAGGAATTCGATGAAATAGCTAATGGTAAAATGCCTTGGAAAGATATGATTCGTGGCTTTTATACTGGATTTCACAACACAGTAGAGAAAACTCAAAATATAGATAGATCAGAAGTTGGTTCTTCTAGAGTACTCGGCAACGATCCTGCCACTGGTAGACCTCTTCTAGTACGATTGGGTAAGTTCGGACCTATAGCTCAAATTGGCAACAGCGATGACCCCGAAAAGCCGCAGTTTGCCAGCCTAAAGAAAGGACAACTCATGGAAACCATTACATTAGAGGAGGCTATTGATTTGTTTAAGCTTCCTAGGGAAACAGGGCAACTAGACAATCAACCGATGATTGTGGGCATCGGGCGGTTCGGTCCTTATGTAAAATACAATAACAAGTTTTACAGTTTGCCCAAAGAAGATGATCCTTACTCTATCACGGAAGAGCGTTGTATACAATTGATTCAAGACAAAGATGAAGCAGATGCAAATAAGATCATCAAGCTGTTTGATGGCGCAGAAGACGTAAAAGTTTTGAATGGCAGGTTTGGACCGTATATCGCAGTGGGTAAAAAGAATGTAAAAATCCCCAAGGATAAAAACCCAGAGCAGCTTACCTTAGAAGAGTGTCTGTCGTTGGCTGCTGCTACTCCAGAGAAAAAAGGCAGATTCGTAAGGAAGAAAAAGTAATCCATTATGGGTAAAAGATTGGTAGCGCTTACCGGTGCTGGCATCAGTGCAGAAAGTGGACTGCGTACTTTTAGGGATGCAGGAGGCCTCTGGGAAGGCTACCGAGTAGAAGATGTAGCTACTCCAGAGGCATGGGCTGCCAATCCCGAGATGGTGCTTCAATTTTACAACGAGCGAAGAAAACAAGCTCTCACAGCAGAACCGAACGCTGCTCATCATCTTCTCAAAAAACTAGAAGACTTTTTTGAAGTTCACATCATCACACAAAATGTAGATCCCCTTCATGAGAGAGCTGGCTCTACAACTATAGTGCATCTACATGGTGAATTGTTTAAAGCTAGGAGCACCCATAACCCCTCAATAGTACTGGAAATGACCGATTGGCAGCTCAATCTTGGTGATCATTGTCCCTTAGGTAGTCAGTTGAGGCCTCACATTGTTTGGTTTGGGGAGGAAGTACCGTTGATTCCTCTGGCGGCAAGAATTATTTCAGAGGCAGATGTGGTCTTGATCATTGGTACCTCAATGGTAGTTTACCCAGCAGCAGGACTCATTGATTATGCTCCTTATGGCATACCTGTCTATGTAATTGATCCTCAACCGCCTCCAATAAGTAAAAAATATCAGGTAAAAGGTATTCAAGCAAAAGCTTCAGCAGGGATGCAGCAAATTTTTGATGAACTTGTTTTACTCGCTAAGGCTTAGAAGAATCTTCATTGGTGTTTGGTTTAAAAGTATAAACCCATCGTACATTTGGCGTTGGGGGTTCTTCTATTGGCGCTTGCTCATTTTCAGAAGCCTCTGGATCAAAAGTTTCAACATAATCAGGCTTTTGCCATTCGTATTCATAGGTGTCTTCGGGGCGTGAATCTTTTCTATATACAAACGCTAAAATGAGCCCAGAAATACTTCCGGCCAAATGAGCTTCCCAGCTGATGACGGTATCAAAAGGAAGAAGGCCCCAAACCAAACTGCCATATAAAAAGACGGTGAGTAAAGACATGGCCAAGTACCTAGGTTTGCGCCTGAAAAGCCCTGAAGAAAAAATAAAAACGGCCAAACCATACAGAAGCCCACTCGCACCAATATGATAGGCGGCTCTGCCCAAACACCAAGTATAAAGCCCTGATAGTAAGTATATCCCAATAAGTATTGAAGGGAATCTATGTGGAAAATACAAATGCAGTAAGCCTGATAAAACCACTAAGGGTAAAGCATTGGAACCCAAGTGCGACCAATCTGCATGAATCCAAATGGATAAGACTATGCCTTTTAAGCCTTCAATCGTTCTGGGTAGTATTCCATAATACATGAGAGAACTGCCATAGAATTCGGTCCACATTCTCACCGCTGCCATGCTGAGCACTCCAAGGATGCCTACCGACATTCCAATAAAAAAAGAGCCTTTCAGTAAGGGTAATTCTTCAGTTTTAGAGCTTTGCACAGTTTTGGTGTAGATATTGAGTCAAACAATCCAGAATAACCATAGTTTA
>DAINOB010000013.1:0-18970 GCA_036735585.1 Cytophagales bacterium
CATGGAATCTGAAGAAGAAACCTTAGGCACTTTAGTTGTTTACCCAAACCCAAGTCCTGATGGTAGAATTACTGTGGAAGCTAAGGATAATTCACCTTATGAGTTTTATACTCTTCATGGTCAATTAATTAAATCAGATTTGCTTCAGCAAGGGATAAATCTACTAACGATACCTGACGCATTTAAAGGTCTTCTACTTTTTAAAGTACAAACCCAAACTGGGGTATTTATACAAAAGATAGTAGTCGAATAAAACCTTCCAATCCTCACCCAGCCGCAGCCTTGCCAGCTAGGTATCCACTGGTCCAGGCATGTTGGAAGTTGTAGCCTCCAGTGATTCCATCTACATCCAGCAGTTCGCCTGTAAAATGTAGCCCAGGGTATTTTTTGGATTCAAAACTGAGCAAATCCACCTCCTCAAGCAGAATGCCTCCACAGGTTACAAATTCATCTTTGTAAGTGGTTTTGCCTCTGATATTTACAGTATAGCGGATCAGATTTTCTAAAAGCTTGTTTTTTTCTTTACGGTTGATTTCGGCCCATTTGCGCTCCATTGGTATTTCTGAGGCTTCACACAAGTGTATCCAAAGTCGCTCTGGAAGCTGAAACAAGGAATTTTTGAACACTTTGGCAGTACCTTGTTGATTGATTTTTTGTTGAAAAGTTTCGTTCACACTTTGCTCCGTGAGCCCATATTGCCAACAGATCTTGATCTCTAAGGTATAATTTACCTGTTGTAAATACCGTGCAGCTATGGCCGAAAGTACGATCACTGCAGGACCAGAAAACCCCCAGTGGGTGATCAGCAACGGACCTTTATTAGAGAACTTGGTTCCGCTCAGGCTTACTTCGGCTTCAGGCACTGAGATGCCCATCAGTGATTTCAGCGGATGGTCAGGGGTATTGAAGGTGAACAAGGAAGGAACGGGATCAGCATAGCGCAATGACAATTCTTCGGCCCAAGTATAGCCTTCTTTCTTCGGCTGACCTCCAATGGACATAATCACTTTCTTGCTGGTGAGCGTCTCCTCGGTGTTGGTCAATTCTACTTGAAAATGCTCAACCCCATTCAATATTTTTTTGACATTTTGGCCCGTTTTGGTTTCAATGCCTAGACTCTGTGCTTCTTGCATGAGACATTGAACCACACTACGGCTTTGATCAGATACGGGAAACACCCTGCCATCTGATTCTACCTTTAGAGGCACGCCACGCTGCTCAAACCAAGCCAATGTTTCTGCCACACCAAAGCGCTCGAAGCCTTTTTTCAACGCTTTTTCGCCTCTAGGATAGGCTTTTACCAAGGTACTCGGATAGTTGCAATCATGGGTCACGTTGCATCTTCCTCCTCCGGAAATGGCTACTTTGGATAAATACTTATTGGATTTCTCAAGAATAATGACTCTGTCTTTGGGCCTACTTTCGGCATAGGCAATGGCAGAGAAAAAACCAGATGCTCCTCCTCCCACCACAATCAAATCAGCATGAAGTTCTGAAGATTTCAATCGTTATACTTGGGTTTGGGCAGTCGCTGATAAAAGGCAAAACCATTCTCTTCTCTAAGCAACTGAAAGTCGGGATACTCCTCCATTCTATGTTTGTCTTGCACCTTCACGGATACAAATACCGGTTTGTCAATGGCACCTGTCAGCAGCCAATCCTGATTTCTACTGTCAGGGTTTGTCACCATAGATTTTTGTGTATAGAACAGAGGTGCATAGCTCTTGTACCATAAGGTTGTGGCATACACTTCTTGATTTTGAAGTGATTGAAAAAAGCGAATATTGGCCCCTTGTGTGTATTGTTCAATTTTTGGTACTATGAACGTGGTGGCCAGAAGCATCACCAAAGCAGTTCCAAAATACATGAGGTAGGCAGATTTTAAGATGTTGCCTCGGTTGATTCCCCGCCAGCCAACAATGCTCACCACAACAAGCATCAACCCAATCAACCATTCCCAACCTTGCCATTGTACCTGAGCTTCAAGATTGCCAACAGCAAATGGGTCATTAATCATTGGGATCAAATAGCCTTTGATTTTTTCTATTGTCCCTAATATCATAAGTGCTAACCCCAATAAAGTGCCTACTAGAATACCAGGAATGGCAAAGCTCTTCCTTACCTGCCACCTGCCTTTAGAAATGTTATACAAATGGTAAGCAGCTAAAAACGACAGCGGGTAGTAAGCCATAGAAGAGTAATGGACAATTTTTGTGGTGCTGATGCTAAAAACGGTGAGTACCACACAAAAAAGGCTGATCATCCAATACCTAAAGTGGGCAAGTTCAGAGCCTGGGAAAGGACCTTTGGTAAAAAAGCTGCGTAGAGCCAAAATTGAAATCGGGAAACAACCAACAAGCAATACCACAAAATGGTAATAAAATGGTTGCCCATGCCCAGCATCTGAGGTAGTAAAAATTTCTACCTGCCTTTGGATAAATGAAAGCAGAAAATTAGGCCCATGTTGCAGCGTTTCTACCCCGTACCATGCCCATGTAGTGACAAATGTGGAAAGGGCAAAGATCAAAACTTCCACCCAACCTGTGATGCGGCTGAACTTTCGATAGGCCCAATACCCTAAAAAACTCAAAGCGATCAACAGAAATCCTACTGGCCCTTTGGTAAGTACTGCCAGTCCAGTAAATATCCCAGCGATAAAGGCGGAGGTCTTTGCATGCCGCATTTTGTACAAATACACTGTACGTGCAAGAAAACCGACTCCCAGAAACATGAAAAAGTTGAAAACGGGATCAATAATTCCGCTACGAAAGTAAAGATGAGGGAGTACAGAACCCAGATAGGAAAGTGCCCAGAGGAAGCCAAATCGCTCATCCATCAGACGCTTGCCAGTGATATAGAGTGTAAAAATGGTAAACAACCCAAAAACCGCATTAGGAAATCTGGCTGCAAATTCATTTACGCCAAAAGCTTTCATACTAAGTGCCTGCATCCAGAAAAACAAAGGAGGCTTCTCTGTAAATGGCAGAAAATCAATGGTAACCCGAAAATAGTCTTGTGTAAGAAGCATCTCCCGAGCCGATTCGGCAAAGTTGATCTCGTCCCAATCAAAAAGATGAGCTGCGCCTAAGTAGGGAAAAAAGCAAATAAGACCTGCTGCCAGTAAAATTATGGGGTATTTGAGCGGTGGGGTATAGGTCATTGCTTGTTCCAAAAAGTTTGATCCCATTTAAGTTGAGGTCGCCTATAAGCCCATATATTGACCAATTCTAGCACCAATAAACTGGACAATATACCTATCCAAGCCCCTACCAATACATCAATAGGGAAATGCTGTGAGATATATACTCTCGAAAATCCAGCCATCAACGCCAGAAACAATGAAAAAATTCCGCCTAGGAATGACTTGCTGTAGAGTGCTATAAGTATAAATACTGAGAAAGCCGTAATGGTATGGCCAGAGGGAAAGGAGTTGATGGCGTGCACATGAACACCTTCGATTAAGCGAATGGCGATTCCTGCCTGCTCAAAATATAATTTGGGTCTGGGAGCCCCATGAAACAAGACTTCTTTGCACAAAATGGAAATTAGCGAACTGATGGCAAAGGCAAATAGCGCTGTAAAAAACCAACGCTTGCTAATAAAAATCGAAAGTAGAATGATGGCGACATAGAACAATCCATCACCTACATGGGTGAAATGGCTAAAAATCAAATCTAAAAATGGGTGATGATGACGATTGACCCACAAAAATAAGCCAGTATCGGACTGAGATAAGATGAGATAAAGTACCAATGCCGAGGCAATCAAAGACCCTACAAGGAAAGGCAATAATCCGGGTCTACTGATTCGATCAAACATGCCACAAACTTAGCTTTTTGTCGGATAAATTATCCCAGAGTGTATTTAGGCTTTTTTACTGGCAGCAGGTGACAATTTTTCTAAGTTTCGTAAGAACATATCAGCAGCTTTAGCCGTCCATGCTCTAAACCAGTCTCCAATGGGCTTATGTTGCGGGATATAGGTTACAAATTCGTCTAGGTTAAAATCTGTCCGGGTAATTCCTGCGCCTGCGGCTACTGCATCCAGCGCATTACAAGCTTGCTCAAATTGATTTTCTGTGGGCACGAGACATACAGGTTTCCCTAAATACATGGCTTCACATATTGATTCAAAACCGGCAGTACTTGCAAATCCCTTGCAACCTTGCATTTTCTCTAAAAACAACACATCGTTCAACTGATGAAAAGTAAGGTTTTCATGCGGGATTGAAGTCTCAGGCATGCCTTTTTTATCATAAAAACAGTGCATGGGAATGTCTTTTCTGTTTTCATGCCATTGGGTAATTTCTTCACTGTATCCATCATTCACCATATATCCTAGTAGGTAATCTCCAGATTGAGGGCTGAATTGAGCCAATTCTTTACGTAGCAGAGGGGGCACCACCACCAGCTTTTCTGAGGGTATATCTGACATAGGTCTAAAGCTCAAACCTAGCAAAAGTGAGGCTCTTGATGCTGTAATTCGAGTATTGGTGAGCAAAAGAAACTTTTCTAAACCACGATTTTGTGGCCAAGGAAATTCTGGGTGGAACATCAGATACTGGTGTCCTATACCTACCAAAGGAATTTTAGGATTGTACAGCAAATAATATAGACCAGCCAGCAGATCATAAAAATTGATCACCACATCTGCCTGCGCTGCCTTGATCTCTTTGTCGAGCATGCGCAGATTGCCGAAAAATATGGGGTTTTTGAGTAGATTTTGCCATACTGTAGCACCCAATCGGATACTTTTATTCTTGCTATCGGTTACAAAGTTTGGGCTTTCAAATGATAGTATTTTGCCTTTTATTTTTTCTCGGAAAAAGGCTGGAATTTCACGTCTCACACTTTTGCCCACCAGCACCAAGGGTACTTCGTGGCCTGCATCTACGAGCATATCTTGAAGCGAGATGGCTTGAGTCATATGACCTCGGCCCTCGCCTTGAACTATAAAAACAAAACGCATTTCAAGGATTGGGTAAGTTGGTGCTGTCTTTGAATTTGAGTTTTTTGGCCCTCTTCAGCTTCAACTCTATATCTGTAGAGTCCATGTATTTTTCCTTCTGCAAATCGGAATAATAGCGCAATTCCCAATTGCCAGCATAGTCTTCTGTAAGTGCGCTAAGGGATTCCACCCAATCTCCAGAATTCAAGTAAACTACACCATCGTAGTTTGCAATAGCAGGCTGATGGATATGGCCACAGATAACACCATCAAAGTTTTTAAGCTTAGCCAGTTTAGCAAGTTCTTCCTCATACTTGGAAATATAGGAAACTGCAGATTTCACCTTGGCTTTCACAGCTTGAGAAAGGGAATAGTAGGGGAGGCCTTGTCTTACACGTCTGGCATTGTAGTGTTTATTAAGCCACAAAAGAAAGGTATAGCCTACATCACCCAGCAGTGCCACCCATCTTAAATTGGTAGTGATACTATCGAATATATCTCCGTGCACTACGTAATATTTTTTCCCTTTGCTCTCATACACATAGTCCCGTTGCAGGCTGAATCTACCGAAGGAGATGGGTAGTATTTGATCTAAAAAATCATCATGATTGCCTCTAAGATAAATGACCTCTGTGTCGTAACTGGCCATAAGCTTCATAATAAGGCGAAAAAATCGTGTATGCTTTTTCTTCCACTTTCCTGACTTTCTTAGCTGCCACCCATCGATGATGTCGCCATTTAAAATCAACTTATCACAAGTATTATGTCTCAAAAAACGGATCAATTCCTTTACTTTCGATCCGTTAGTTCCGAGGTGCACATCTGAGATTACGATGGTTTTATGATGCTGTTTATCAGACATAAGGGCAAAAATACACAGCCTGTATGATGCATTTGCCGTATCTATGTTATCATTATGTTTCCTGCTTTAAGGGAATGTTAAGTAAATTATGCACATGTATCCGCTTTGAAGTAATTATGCAATTTGCAGCCAAATTGATCCCCATTGAATAAAGAAAAAATTAGGTTTATCATCAATCCTATAGCGGGAACCCGCAGCAAGCACAGACTTCCTGACTTGATTTCCCAAGTATTTTCGCGAGAACACACTGAAGTTGACATCTGTACATCTATGCATATGGGCCATGCAACGGCATTGGCAAAAGAAGCAGTAGAAGAAAAGTTTAATGTGGTAGTAGCCGTAGGGGGAGATGGTACAATGAATGAAGTAGCTCAGGCACTTATGTACACCCAAACGCATTTAGCTGTTGTGCCTTTTGGATCAGGAAATGGATTGGCTAGGCATTTGGGAATCCCAATGGATACGCTTGCCTCCCTTCAGTTGATAAATAATTCAAGGGTGATACTGGCGGACGCCTGCACCGTGAATGGTCAGCCCTATTTCTGCACTTCAGGTGTTGGTTTTGATGCACATATTGGGTATTTATTTGCAGAGTCCACCTCTAGGGGATTCAGTACCTATGCCAAAACCACCTTGAGAGAATTTACCAATTATACGGCCCAGTCGTATGGTTTATGGGTAGATGGCAAATATGTGGAAGATACCCATGCATTTATGATCACGTTTGCCAATGCCTCGCAGTATGGCAACAATGCGTACATTGCGCCACAAGCAAGCATTGAAGATGGATATATGGATGTTTGCATTATGCGTCCTTTCCCTTTTTGGGCAGTACCCTTAATTGCCTTCAGAATATTCAACAAAACTGCGGATAAACTTCCTTGGTGGAGTACCTATCGATGCAAAACAGCCAAAGTGCAGCGCAAAGAGGGTGGTGTAATTCATCTAGATGGTGAACCTGGAAATGCAGGCCCTGAAGTCGATTTTGCAGTCGTCCCCCATGTGTTGCATGTGAGGGTGCCATTGAAAGTTTGATATGTTTTTTATATTCTCCAAGCTGTTCACTTTCTTCATCAAGCCTCTCAGCTATGTCATTATGCTATTGGTTTGGTCATTTTTTGAAAAGCATCCTAAGCGTAAACTTCTTTTCCGAAGAATAAGTCTACTGATTTTATTACTTTTTTCAAATCCATTGTTGGTCAATAGCATTTTCAAAAAGGTTGAAGGCGAACCTACGGCATTTAAAGATCTTCGGGATACCTATTCATTTGGCGTGATATTAACAGGAGTAGCTGATATCTATCGTGAGCCAAAGGATAGAACCTACTTTTATAAAGGTGCAGATCGAGCTACTCATGCTTTGCAATTGTATAAAATGGGAAAGATCCAGAATATACTGATCACTGGAGAAAATGGGCTGTTGCATTCCGATGGTACTTCAGAAGCAGCGCAACTCAAGAAATTTCTTGTGATTGGAGGCGTACCAGAAGAACGTATCTTCTTGGAGGAAAAGGCAAAAAATACCTACCAAAATGCGATGTATACACAGGCACTTCTACAGAAGATGGGTTATGCAAGAGATCGTGTATTGCTGATCACCTCTGGTTTTCATATGTATCGAGCAAGTGCTTGTTTTACAAAAGCTGGCCTTGATCACGATTCATTTAGAGTAGATTTTCATGGCCCACCTTCGCTTTTTCATTGGCAGGTCGATAGGTGGCTGCTTCCTTCTGCAAATGCCTTAGAGAAGTGGGACATACTTTTCAAAGAAGGGGTAGGGTTTTTGGCTTATTTTGTTGCTGGCTATATCTGATATGAAACCACAAACATGAATTTTCTGGCTCACTTATATCTCTCAGGTCTGGAAGATGAAGATTTGATGCTTGGCAACTTCATCGCGGATATGATAAAGGGCAGAAAAGTGTCTACTTTCAAAGAATCAATTCAGCATGGCATTCGCTTGCACCATAAAATCGATAATTACACCGATGACCATCCAGAGTGGAAAAGGATAAGAACACTTTTGAGACCTTCTCAAGGCAAATTTGCAGGTGTAGTTACCGATATCTTTTTTGACCACGCACTGGCCATACACTGGGAGAAGTATCACAAGCTTTCTTTAGAAAGTTTTGCTAGCAAGGTTTATGAAATACTTAACAGGAGGTTTGAGGACCTGCCACCTCGCGGGCAACACTTGTTACCATACATGATACAGCACAATTGGTTGGTCTCTTATAAGTCCGTTGAGGGGATTTCATCGGTTTTGAAAGGTATGGCAAAAAGGACACCCTATCCTTCAAATATGGCCAATGCAGCCCATACTCTTGAAATTTATACCTATGAAATTCAAGAAGCTTTCCTGATTTTTTTTCCTGACTTAATACGGACCGCAGGTAGATAAAGTATGGTATTTAACCCTTTTGAGGAATAGGAGCTTTTCCAAGCCAGGTGTTCAGCATCCCCTCTAATTCACTGATAGTTACAGGTTTGGACAAAAAATCATTCATACCCGCAGCAATACAATTGGCCCTATCATCATCTAAAGTGCCAGCTGTGAGCGCAATAATAGGCACTTGTTCAAGATTCACCATTTGACGAATCTCTTTTGAAGCATCAAGACCACTCTTTTCTGGCATTTGTACGTCCATAAGGATGATATCCGGCTGCTCCGAATGAAATTGTTGAACGGCTTCTATCCCATTGGTGGCTTCAATCAATTTAGCTTGAGGGGCTATTTGCTTCATCATGCTTTTTGCCAACAAACGATTGATGGCATTGTCATCTGCAATTAATATTTTGAACCGCCTATAAATGAGTTCGGAAGAAACAGAATTGTGTGAGGTAGATGTATCATAACGCTGTTGCGGTGAGGATTCAAATTTCACAGTGAGGTTAAACCAAAAAGTAGAACCTTCTCCTTTTTTACTTTTTACTTCTAATTTAGTATCCATCAACTTCAGCAAGTTGTTTGAAATAGTGAGGCCCAATCCTGTGCCTCCAAAATTTCGAGTGATTGTGGCGTCTTCCTGCCCAAAGGCTTCGAATATTCTACCTAAGCTTTCTTCAGAAATTCCTACACCGCTATCTTCAACTCGAAAGTGTAAGATTGCTTCTTGTACTTTTAAATCAATATTTTCAGTGGATACACTGCAACGGACATACCCATTTGAGGTAAATTTCACTGCATTACTCAATAGATTGATCAACACTTGCCTGATCCTCACTTCATCTGCAAAAACGAAATCGGGAATCTGATCATCCAACAGAAGCTCAAAATGCAACTGCTTGGAAACTGCCGAATTGCGCATAATGCGTTCTACACCACCCATGAGTTCGCGAATATTCACCTTATGAATGTGGAGGTCTAGCCTTCCAGCTTCAAACTTTGAAAAATCTAGAATATCATTAATAAGATCGATAAGTGCTAAAGAGGAGGTTCTAACTGCCTTGCTAAATTCTTGTTGCTCCGCTGATAGAGGTGTATTTTCTATCAATTCAGAAAACCCAATAATAGAATTTAAAGGAGTTCGAATTTCATGACTCATGTTTGCCAAAAACTCTGATTTAGCCTTATTGGCATCCTCCGCTTTCTTTCGAGATTCAAGTATGGTCAACTCAAAAATCTTCCTTTCGGAAATATCCGAGATGATACCATCTATCCTTAAAGGGACTCCTTGCTCATTTCGGATAAGCTTTCCCGAATTGCTTACCCACTTTTCAACTCCTGCACGGGTAAAAATTCTATACTCTACATGATAGGTGCCCTTTTCAAAGAGTAAAGTGTTGATGTTTTGCACCACCCACGCATCTTCTGGATGAATCACCTTTTCCCACCAAGTATTGTCTTGCATCCATTCTTCTACCGAAATGCCATATAGATCTTCAGCAGAAGGGGTGATGAACAACATTTTTTGCTCGGGCACAGAAACTGACCATACCACATCCTTCATTTCATTGAAAATGCTGATTAGCGTAGATTTGGTTTTTTCAAGCTCTATCCTTAATCGCTTTTCTTGATCAATATCTTGAAAGGTTCCATAAAGTCTAACACACTTACCATCTCGAATTTCTGCGTTTCCGGTAGCTCGTACCCATCGCTCGTTGCCTTTGGCGGTAACCAAAATTAGTTCAAACTCCCATGGTTCACCCAAAGTAATGGCTCTATTCACAAGCCGCTGAACCTCCTCCCGATGAAAGCCTTCTTTGTAAAAATTGATTGCTTCTGAAAGTACAGGTTTGTAATCTGGATCTACTTCATGGATTGCCTTCGTTTGATCAGACCAATAAGCTTTTTGGGTAGTCATGTCTACTTCATAGCCACCAACTTTAGCGATCCTGCTTGTCTGCTCAAGTATTTCGGTAACGTCTGAAAGTTTCTTTTGAATTTTATCTTTTTCTGAAAGGTCTTGGGCTGTAGCAAAAATCAACTTACCATCAGAGGCACTCCGCCAATTGAGTAAAATGTAGCTCCCATCCGATTTTAAAAATCTATTCTGAAAATCAATCACAGTTTTGCCTTCGCTCAATGATGACATTGCTTGCAGTGTAGAAGGCAGGTCATCGGGATGCACCAAGTCTAAAAATAATTTGCCATCTAGATCATCCAGATTATATCCTAGCATCAGAGACCAAAGCTTATTCACTTTCAAAAAATAACCCTGAGTATTGGCAATGCACATAAGGATAATGGAGGAGTCAAAATAAGTTTCTAAGGTTTTTTGGTTTTCCCTCAGTTTTTTGATTTTATACTTATTAATATAGATCAAAAGCATTAAGGCGACACTCATCAACAAGATGATGGCAATGCTACTTACCAGTATTTGATTTTTAGATTGAGTCTCAAGTTTTAAAAGTGAACTGCTTTTATCTTTTACTTCAGCTTCTAGCCTTTTGGTCTCTTGGTCACTGGCATAGGTTTGTGCTTCGAGTGTATTTTCGTCTAACTGTATCTCAGTGATAATTTCAGTTTCAGAATCTCTCGATGCAGGTTCACAAAAACCATGACTACAAGAGAATATTAATACTACAGCAATAAATAGATAGCGCAATTGAAGGAGCGGGGTCAATGGAGCAAGGTATGTTAGTTGTAAGGGTAAAATTAAACAGGAATTAAGATTTGCTGCTATTGGTGTAAGTTTTTATCCAAAAAAAGCCGCCCTCTTAGAAAAGGACGGCTTTGGGTGAATAGACTTTTATTTACTTCAGCTATCGGCTTTTTTGAATTCCTCGAAAGTTCTCAACTTAATTTCCTCTAAATTTTGACCTTTTACTTTTTTATTAAAATCAACAAGAACAGCCTTTTTAATGATTTCAAACTTAGTTTTTGCATCAGCCAGCTTTTCTTCCATGAGTTTAAGGTTAAGGAGTTGAGCTTCTGAGGGTTTGCCATAGTAGGCGGCCACTTCACTATAGAGTGAGGCTATTTTTTCTCGAAGTTGTGGTTCTGCAGAGCCTACATAATTATCTCCCTTCATCACCACTACATTCTCCTTCCAAGCTTCAATTTGCTTTTGCAACACTAGACTCTGTTTCTTGAGCGTTGGAGTTTTACTTGCCAGTTCAGTTAAACTCTTGTGCATGGCATCCGCCTGATCCACCAAGTAAGCCAGCGTTTCACTCATGCCATGAAGCTTCATAGTGGTGGTGAACTGCTGTGCTCTATCCTCTTGAGTATGCATACTTTTTGGATCTGCTATCAATACTATTTGCGACTCAATAGTATCTTTACCTTTTACCATTCTTACTCTGTAAGTGCCCTCTAAAACCCTTGGCGTAGAAAATGCCCCAAATGAGAATGTTTTTCCAACAGCTACTTTGGGAGCCTTAAGATTGTAATTCCAGTAGACAATGTTGATTCCTTTCGATTTTCCAGGCGCCAAATCAGCAATTACCTTCCCTTCCTTATCTATGATTTCAAGACTCATTTTGCCAAATGTATGCCTGCTTTTGAGGTAGTACACTATTTTCGCTCTTGGATCAGGATTTGGACCTGCAAATTCACCTGCATCACCGCCTTCAGCAAAGGGTGTTTCATCTCTAAGCACTGTGGGTTTCATGGTATAGAAATGTACAGGGCTCTCGAGCACCGCTTTTGTTACTTGTCTCAAAGGGCTGATATCATCTATAATGATAATGCCTCTGCCATGAGTGCCCAATACCAAGTCATGCGTTGTAGGGTGAAGCGCAATGTAGTGTACTGAGGCAGAAGGCATGTTGTTACTGAATTTTGCCCAATTTTTCCCACCATCTACTGAAATGTATAGTCCAAGCTCGGTGCCTAAATAGAGTAAGTCTTTGTTTACATAATCCTCTTTAATGCTCCTAGCGAAGCCTTCTATACCTCTACTATCCAAAGCTGACCATGTTTTGCCTAGATCTTTGGTCACATACACATAAGGCTTGAAATCACCTCTTGTATGACCATCAAAGACTACATAGCAAGTCTGTTTATCAAAATTGCTTGGTTCTACCTTATAGGCCCAAGTATTTTTTGGCAATCCAGGTATGGCTCCTGACACCAAAGTCCAGCTAGATCCACCATTTGTTGTCACTTGCACATTTCCATCGTCTGTGCCTATCCAAATCACCTTTTCATCCAGTGGGCTTTCGGCTATGCTAAAAATGGTACAATGATTTTCTGCCCCTGAATTATCAGCAGAAAGTCCACCAGAGCTTTCTTGCATCTGCTTGGTTTTGTCATTGGTAGTGAGATCAGGGCTAATTTTTACCCAATTCTCCCCCATGTCGTCCGACTTGTGTAGAAACTGACTCCCTACGTACAATCTATCCGCTTGATGTTTGCTGGTTTGAATAGGTGTATTCCAATTAAACCTAAGTTTTGGATCTCCGGCAACTGGGTATGGTTTGATAATTTTGGTCTGCCTTCTTTCAGTGTCATAGCGCCAAATATTTTCTGCACCCTGCATTTCTGAGTACACAATATTACGCTTGCTTGGATGCCTCAATACTCGGAATCCATCACCATAACCTACGGAATTCCAATCTCTATTTTCAATTCCACCCGGACTTTCACTCGGGCCATACCACGACCCATTGTCTTGCAGACCTCCATATACATGGTAAGGAGTAGCATTGTCGATACTTACATGGTAGAATTGGGATAGCGGCAGATTTTTTACCATTTCCATCACAGTACCTCCATTCCACGATCTGTATAGACCTCCGTCTGTTGCAACAAAAAGCATATCCGAATTATCAATGTGAACCCAGAAATCGTGAATATCAGAGTGCATACTTCCAAGGTTTCTAAAAGTCTTGCCGCCATCTCTACTTACCGATCCACTAAGACCAGCTTTATAGACGATTTCAGGATTTTTAGGGTCTACTACAATACGTGAGAAATAGAAAGGTCTAACCGATAGTTCGAAATCACCATTAAGAAATTGCCAATTTGCACCGGCATCACTAGACTTATACAAACCAGTTTTTTCTTTTTGTTCAGATTCAATGACAGCATACAATGTTTGTGGCTGTGATGGTGCAGCAGCCATCGCTATTCTGCCAAGTTTTCCCTCAGGGAAGCCTTTATGAATTTTTTGCCATGTGGCCCCTGCATCCGTAGATTTATAAAGACCGCTTTTAAACCCTCCAGAGTTGAATGAATAGGCACTACGTCTGAATTCCCAAAATGCGGCATATAGTATGTCAGGATTTGAAGGATCCATCACCAGCTCTGAACAACCCGTGTTTTCATCTATTGAGAATATTTTCTGCCAAGTGGTTCCTCCATCAGTGGTTTTGTACACCCCACGGTCTGTAGATGCACTCCAAAGAGCTCCAAGAACGCCCACATACAATACCTGATTGTTTTTTGGGTGAATACAAATACCAGAGATTCTTTCGGAATTTTCTAAACCCATCTTTTTCCAATTCTCCCCTCCATCAGCCGTTTTGTATATGCCATCGCCTATAGACACACTGTTGCGAGTCCAGACTTCTCCAGTCCCCACCCATAGAGTTTTGTCAGGGTCTTGAGGATCAATGGCCAAAGCTCCAATGGATTGATTGTGTTTGTCAAAAACAGATCTAAAGATTACACCTCCATCAACGGTTTTCCACACCCCACCACCTGCTGCACCTATGTAGAGCACTTTCGGATCACTAGGATGACCCTCAATATCTGTAATCCTTCCACTCATGAGGGCAGGACCGATTTGCCTTGCTCTTAAAGCTCCAAATAATTCCTCACCGCTAAGGGCTATGCCTTGATCCTGAGCATAAGTGAAGGCAACCCCAAAAAACAGGATCGCAAGAGTATACAGTGTTTTTTTCATGTGCCTTACTCGGATGCAGGAAATGCAAACTCCTTTTTATCAACTGGTACATTTACTTGATAAGAGTTGATCTTTATGCTGACAACTTCCTGCCCATTGAACCTCTGTGAAATTGAGAATGGCATAAATAAACCATTTACTTCTTGATAATCACTCATTACCATTTCTGAGGTAGAACCTTTAGCTTCACCTTTCATTACGATGCTTTTTGATGCAATGGGGACATTATTTTCTAGATCAAAAAAGTAAGTAGTCACATTTTCTTCCTCTTTGCCGTCCACCAGTTGTGGTGTTTTTACCAATTTGATTTTATGACATTCTGTACCATCAAATTTTTCTTTGCCTTCATAGGAGGCAACATACCCCTTGGTCTTATAATCTAAGAAGGGGTCGGGGAATTCTCCAGCGGCACGTTTCATGTTCTCAGCATCTTCACTTTCCATTTTTTCGGCTTTCATGGTCATAAAATTGATTGACCAACCTTCTTTGCCATCAAAAGCAGGGGATACCATTTCCTTGCCTTGAAAAGTGAAGGAATTTTTTGTCATGCCATTTTCACCTTGAAGGAATACGAAGGGGAAATCCATGCCTCCTTGTTTTACGGTGCCTGTAGACTTAAGCGACTTTACTTTTTTCCATTGCTCCATGCCTCCAGTGGTTTCAAAATACTTTTGGATGATTTCATCTGCCGATTGAGCCTGTACCACTTGTTGTGCTGCCCATGAAATAAAGAGTGCAATTGCGATTTTTCTCGTGAGTTTCATATTAGTTTTATCGTGTTGTTTAGATTAGCAAATAAATAAACATGTTATAAAGATAATGCTCCCATTTTACGAAAGGTAGATTTCCCTCATTTAGAGTTCCATTTTTTATGATGACCTATACTTGTGGCGTATGACAAAATTTAGAGGTGTGAGGATATTTTTATCTAATTTTGGTTATCATTAAAATCACGAATACTGCGGCTTATTGATATGAGGTTTTGTATTTACTGCATTTGCATCTTAGGGCTTTCATTTGTTCCATGTAAGCTTAAAGCTGCTTTCGAAAGCAGGAGCTTAGATTTTTTCCCAAATCGTGGGCAGTGGCATGCAAATGTACTTTACAAAGCTGAGTTAGGTTCTGGAGCATTGTTCCTTGAGCGCAGAGGGTTTACTCTGGTAGAGCAAGATATGGCAAAAGTAAAAGCCATTCATGATCAATCTCTGAACTATAAAAGCAAAGATCCCTATGATTACAACGATCAGCTAAAGCATCATGCCCTAAGATTTAGTTGGATAGGAGCGTCAGAACATGCAGAACATCAAGGAGTTGGTAAAACATCGTATTACAGAAATTTTTTTCAAGGAAAGAATTCCGACAAATGGGCTGGAGGAGTTTATGGTTCAAAATCAGTAGAGTTTAAAAACCTATACCCCGGCATAGACTTAGACTTTTACAGCGAAGGACATTTGCCAAAGTATGATTTGATTGTGCAGCCAGGTGCTTTTGCTTCTATCATTGCTTATACCATAGAAGGCGCTGAAAAAATTACACTGCGCAAAGGGAAATTACAGATTCAGACATCATTAGGTATTATCACAGAGGAGGCTCCTAAGGCTTGGCAGTTGCGTAATGATGAAAAGGTAGATGTTCCCTGTATGTTTGTATTGGAAGGCAATACTGTTCGTTTCGACTTTCCATTAGGCTATGATCAGTCTAAGACTTTATGGATTGATCCTTTGTTGGTATTCTCAACGTACACTGGATCTTTTGCGGATAACTGGGGATTTACCGCTGCTACAGATGCTTCATTAAACGCCTATGCAGGCGGTAATGTGGCCTCAACTGGATATCCAGTCACCGTGGGTGCCTTTCAAACCTCATTTGGCGGGAGTCGAGATATTAGCATTTCCAAATTTACAGACAATGGAGCCATTTTAGCCTATTCTACTTATTTGGGTGGTAGCAATATGGAAAACCCTTCAAGTATTATTGTGAACAGTCAAGGAGAGTTGATAGTGATGGGCAGTACTTCATCTGCAGATTATCCAGTGACATCAAATGCTTTTGACACTTCATTCAATGGAGGCCCTTCTGTTAATGTCATTGGTGGCATTCCCTATGATGCAGGGGTTGACTTAGTGATCTCAAAGTTCTCAGCCGATGGTACTCAACTGTTAGGAAGCACCTTTTTCGGAGGTAGCGGTTCGGATGGAGTTAATCTAAGCAAGTATACCATCAACAATGCGCCAGGTGTACGTCAGCTGGTGTATAATTATGGTGATGAATTCAGAGGAGAGGTGAATTTAGATCTTCTTGGAAACATTTATGTAGCCAGCAGCACCATGTCAGCGGATATTCCTATCACTGCTTACAATTCAAATACAGTAACACAGGATGCTTTGGTTGCAAAATTCAATTCAGATTTAAGTCAATTGGTTTGGTCGGCTAGAGTAGGGGGATTGTTGGATGATGCAGCCTATGGAATTTGGGTAGATGCCCAGCAGCGGGTATACTTTACAGGAGGAACAGGGGGGGGAAACAATCTAGCCTTGGTCAATAATTTCCCAGTGACAGCCAACGCATTTAGATTGTTGCCTGGAGGCAGAGTAGATGGTTACGTATCTCGACTGTCAAGCAATGGACAGTTTTTAGAGGCTTCTACCTATTTAGGTACCAATGTGTATGATCAATGCTTTTTCATTCAGCCTGATAGTATAGGAGAAATTTTCGTGATGGGTCAAACAGAAGGCAATTATCCCATTACGCCTGGGTTGGCTAACTCCGCTTCATCTGGCCAATTTGTGCATAAGCTCAGTGCCAATCTTGATAGCTCAAGGTTTTCTTTCGTTTTAGGCAACAGTCAAAATAGACCTAATTTCGTTCCTACTGCTTTTTTGGTAAATGAGTGCAACCTTTTATTCATGGCAGGATGGGGAGGGAATACCGGTGGATCTTTCGTGTATCCCTTTGTAGCAGGAGGTGGCACCTTAAGTGGCTTGCCCGTGCCTAATGCAACACAAAGCACTACAGACAACCGCGATTTTTACCTAACCATTTTGAGCAGAGATGCTACCCAGGTTTTGTTTGGGACCTTTTTGGGAGGATTTCAAGGACTTTCTTCTGGCGAGCATGTAGACGGAGGAACTTCAAGATTTGACAAATCAGGAAGTGTGTTTCAAGCAGTGTGTGCAGGGTGTGGGGGCAACAGCTCATTTCCTACCACCCCAGGAGTTTGGTCACAGTTGAACAACGCAACCAATTGCAATCAAGCCATTTTTAGATATGATCTTTCTGTTTTACAAAGCGCCTTTACCATAGGAAATTCACTAGATGGTGATCCACCTACTGGCTGCGCACCCTTGACGGTCAATTTTCAAAACCAATCCATTGGAGGTACTCAGTATCAATGGTTTTTCGGGGATGGTGGGACCTCAAATGTGGTTAATCCCACCTACACGTATCCTGTTGCCGGAGATTATACCGTTACTTTGGTAGCCAGAGATCCTATTGTTTGTAAATTTTATGATACTGCACGACTCACCATCAGAGTGCTGCCTTTACCCCAAGGAAGCATATCACGAGATACTGTGATCTGCATAGGAGACAGTGCGCAGTTAATTGCTTCAGGAGGAAATACCTATGAGTGGTCACCCAATATAAATATAAGCGATACGAGTTTGAACAATCCTTGGGTATCTCCCACATCTGCTACCACCTACACCGTAAAAATAAGCAATGATGGGGTATGCTCCACTTTCAGATCTGTAAGAGTAAATGTGAGGTCTGATATTGAATTGAATTTTAATGCTTCGCCTCGGCAAGCGTATGTGCCTTTTGAAGTGGATTTCATCAACTTGACGCCCGACTTTGTTCCCTTTTTATGGCAATTCGGGACAGGCGATACTTCTATTTTAAGAGAACCCAAATATACCTACAGAGAGCCAGGAAAGTATCAGGTGGTGCTCACCGGCTTTCCAAACAATTCTTCATGCATTGGAAGAGATACCTTGATCATAGAAGCATTTGGATTTTTGATACCCAATGTAGTTACTCCCAATGGAGATGGACTTAACGATACATTTGCTTTTGAAGCGCAACTGAGCTCATTTAATCTCGTTTTGTTTAATCGATGGGGTAGGGAAGTATATAGAAAAGATAGATACGATTACAGTTGGAATGGCGATGACGTACCCGGAGGAGTTTATTTTTACTACCTCTATGAGATAGAAAGAGAGAAAGAATACACCGGATGGGTTCAACTTATCAAATAATTTATTTGAATTTATAAAGAAATTCTAACGAACATTTGTTAGGCTAACAAACGTTAGTTTATATTTGCGCCATGCAAATTGAAAAGAAGTTTTCGCGCAAGGAGGCCATAGCTGAAGTGGCAACAAGAATGTTTAGAGAGCGTGGCTATCCTGCCACTTCTATGAGAGATCTAGCATCAGAGCTAGGAATTGAGGCAGCAAGTCTTTATTCCCATATCAAGTCAAAAGAGGAAATACTGCACAAAGTGTGTTTTCACATGGCAGAAAAGTTTTTTATTGCCATTACAGATATTGACACACAAGAACAATCTGCAACAGAAAAGCTCAGAAAATCAATAGCTGCGCATGTAAGAGTACTTACTGAAGATACCAACGCCTCGATCGTTTTTCTGAATGAGTGGAAGCATCTGAGCCAACCTTACCTCTCTGATTTTGTAAAAATGAGAGAAGAATATGAAAGTAGATTCAGAGACATCGTAAAAGAAGGTCAGCGCAATACCGAATTCAAGTATATGGATGAAAAGTTTGCTGTTCTTACCATATTATCTTCCTTGAATTGGATCCCTAATTGGTATAAAGAGTATGGTAAATTAAATCCAGAAGACATTGGC